>JAFOYD010000063.1 GCA_017391545.1 Lachnospiraceae bacterium | reverse complement strand
AGGGAGTACCTTGACCCCATACTCTGCTTCCAATCTTTGTCTGGCGCTCTCGAGTCTGCTGAGAGTTCTTCCAGTAATCACGAGATTCGACCCCGCCTCTGCAAAGGCCTGCCCAGATGGGAACGGCAACCTCCACGCGGCGTGTCGTATTTCTGGTCATGAAATCAGCGGATGCGATATAAATTTTCTCTGCCTCCCCTGTGCCGAAGCGATAAATTCTGGAGTGTTCCAGGAAACGTCCTACAATGCTGATGATCGTGATATTCTCTGTATATCCTTTGACACCGGGTTTCAGGCAACAGATACCACGCACGATCAGTTCAATCTTTACACCAGCCTGTGATGCCTCGATCAGCTTGTCAATCAGCACCTTGTCTGTCAGAGAATTGATCTTGACGCCAATATATCCTTCCTTGCCATTTTTCGTCTTCTCAATTTCCTCATCCATCATGGCAGCAACCTTATTCTGGAGACATTTTGGCGCTACGAGAAGATGTTCTGTCTGCTCCATGACCTCTCCACGCTGAAGTACTGTAAATACTTTTGCCGCCTCTGCACCAATCTTGGGATTTGCTGTGATCAGGGACAAATCAGTATATAATCTGGACGTCTTTTCGTTATAATTTCCGGTTCCGATCTGTGTGATGTAGGAGTATCCATCTGCTTTCTTTCTGGTGATCAGGCACAGCTTGGAATGTACCTTATAGTCGCCAAGTCCATATAAAATACGGCACCCTGCATCCTCGAGACGGTGCGACATCTCGATGTTATTCGCTTCGTCAAACCGCGCACGAAGCTCGACAAGCACCACGACTTCCTTTCCATTTTCTGCCGCTTCTACTAACGCATCGATGACCTTGCTCCGCTCTGCCACACGATACAACGTCATTTTAATCGAAACGACACTGTCATCCTCTGCTGCCTCCTGAAGCATCTTTAAAAACGGCTTCATGCTCTCGAACGGATAAGATAACAGCACATCCTTTTTCTCGATCTGTGCCAGAATGCTTTCCTTATTGTCAAGGCTTGGACTGAGCTGCGGGCTGCGCTTTGGATAGAAAAGTTCTGTCTTTTCCCGCAGGTAATTTTGCAGTGCAAAGACAAAGGACAGATCAAGCGGTGTCTCCACATTGATAATGTGATTCATGCCAATCTCCAAAAACTGGGACAGTTCCTGCTTTGCCTTGTCATTGATCTTTCGGCTCAGTTCTACTCTTACCGGATTTAAGCGGTTTCTCTGCTTGATCATATGTTCCATGATACTGCGGTAATCTAAGTCCTCATCATACATTTCCGATGCATCGATATCTGCATTTCTGGTCACACGCATGATCGATTTTTCGCGGATGGTATACTTGGGATACAGCTTTGGTACAAAGTGGAGAATCAGCTCCTCAGAGAGCATGAAATATCCTGGTCTGGTTGGAATTTCGATCAAGCGCTTAAAGACACTGTTGGAGCAGGGAACGATTCCCGTCTTTTTCTTGCCCTTCGGGCTCATCAGCAGAACGATTGCAAAAAGCTGCCTGTTTTCCAGGAATGGAAATGGCTGCTGTCTGCCAATGATCATCGGTGACAAAAACGGTGCGATGTGCGTGTCAAAATACTGTTCTAACAGCTTTCCCTCTTCATTTGACAGCTTGTTAAAGTTAATGATGCGAACACCCTGCGGCTCCAGTTCTCCCATCAGCTGCTCATAGATCCTTGCCTTCTTTTTCTCAAGCACATTGACCTGCTTTAAAATCGCAGACACCTGCTCCTCACTGGTCATACCCGTCTTGTTCTCGCGAATGACTTCCTTGGAATTCATCTGCATCATCAGCGTTCCCACACGAACCATGAAAAATTCGTCGAGGTTGCTCTGATAGATGGATGCAAACGTCAGACGCTCCGCCAGTGGCACACGCTCATTTCCAGCTTCATTCAATACCCTTTCATTGAACTGCAGCCATGACAGCTCTCTGTTTGTGTAACATGTTACTTCTTTATTTTTATCCTTCATATTGTTAACCGTACCTTTCTCAGATTTCATCCGCTAAGAACACTTTGAAATTGACATGATTGATTGCTGTTTCCATGAGATTGACACAGCTGTTTCCCATTCTGTCAATATCATGCAAAATATTATTATATGCAATTGTAAGCTTCGCATCACACTTTTTCTTTCCGACTCTCTGTGCATGTGATTTTCTCATATTTTCATCCAACTGCAATACTTCTTCTTTTCTGGACTGAATGCCCGACAAATCAACATCCTCACCGGTAATGATTGCCGTGAGCGCCTCCTCATACATGTCCAGAATGACACTGACGGACTTTCTCAAGTCTTTTAACGCCTCTTTGGAGTAATTCAGCTTTTTCTGCGACTGGTTTACGATATTCTCCGTAATCTCTTTGCAAAGCTCTGCCATCCGGTCGACATCACTCAGCACATACATAATTCCCGTCGTCTGTGTCGCCTGCTCTTCTGTCAGCACACCCTCGGAATACATCGTCGAAAGATACTCCGTAATACTTTCATTCAACTCATGCTCAATTTCTGCCTTCTCCACAATCGTTTTCAAGGTGAGGATATCCTCTTTTGGACTTCCACTTTTTACTTCGTTGAGCATATCCTTAACCAGATCACTGCAGCGCACGACTTCCTTGGCAACAAGGTGCAGTGCGGCTACCGGCTGTCCAATCAGCTTGTCATCAAGATACCTGGGAGCGGCAGGTGACTCCTGCAGTCTGCTCTTTTTGTCCGGAACCAGCTTCATCACGATCTTGACCATAAGACCGATCAGTGGTATCCAGATCAGCGTCATGGCAAGGTTAAAGCCTGTATGGGCATTTGCAATCTGTCTGGAAATCACATCCACCTCATTGCCCTTTGGTGAAATCCGCTGAATCAGACTTGCATACGGCGAAACGAACCAGATGAATAACAGTGCGCCCGAGATATTGAAAATGCAGTGTGCTGCGGCAGTTCTCTTTGCATCCCTGCTCTGTCCTACGGATGCGAGAAGTGCCGTAATGGTGGTACCGATGTTGTCACCAAGCAGGATGGGAATGGCACCTGCAAGACCGATGATACTGGTCACGCCGTCGGGTCCTGCCTGCGATGCAAAGTTCTGTAGCACTGCTATCGTCGCACTACTGCTTTGCACCACAAGCGTCATCAGCGTACCGACACAGACACCGAGGACAGGAATGTGT
>JAFOYD010000062.1 GCA_017391545.1 Lachnospiraceae bacterium | reverse complement strand
TGGTCTGAAAATCATTCTTCGTCTTTTTGACAACGCACAGGGAATACTGGCAGTGGAAGATAACAAGCCGGACTGTATCGAACTGCTTACCAGACTGACGGAACAGGAGAGCAGGATCACAGTGAAGGCGCTCAAGACCAAATACCCGCAGGGTGCAGAGCGGCAGCTGATCTATGCCACGACAGGAAGGGCGATCAATTCGTCTATGCTTCCTGCGGATGCAGGCTGTGTCGTTGACAATGTGGACACTATCGTAGCGGTGTATCATGCGGTAAAAGAGGGTAAACCGCTCATGAACAGAATCGTTACTGTTACTGGTGATGCGGTGAACGATCCCAGAAATTTCTATGTCCGTATCGGCATGAACTACAAGGACCTGATTGAAGAGGCAGGCGGCTTTAAGACAGAGCCTGAAAAAGTAGTTTCCGGTGGTCCGATGATGGGATTTGCGCTGTTTGACCTCAATGTGCCTACGACCAAGACAGCATCAGCGCTTCTGTGTCTGACACACGATGAGGTATCGGCAATGGAGCCAAGCCCCTGCATCAATTGTGGACGCTGTGTTGATGTATGTCCGGGAAGAGTCGTTCCCAGAAAGCTTGCAGTGATGGCACAGCACCATGATGAGGAAGCCTTTATCGCAAATGATGGAATGGAATGCTGCGAGTGTGGCTGCTGCAGCTATGTCTGCCCTGCCAAACGCCAGCTTACTCAGTCCATAAAATCGATGCGTAAAACAATTCTTGGAAAAAAGAAGAAATAGGAGGGAACTGACGTGGAAAGTATGTTAAAGGTATCATCGAATCCGCATGTACGTTCAAAGGCTACAACAGCCCGTATAATGCAGTGCGTGGCCATTGCGCTGCTTCCGGCGACGATATTCGGAGTGATTAATTTTGGGCTGCACGCATTGTTTCTGGTACTCATTACAGTGGCAACAACTGTGACGACAGAGTACATCTATGAAAAGTTGATGAAAAAGAAAATAACCATAAGTGACTTTTCGGCAGTCGTTACCGGTCTGTTGCTTGCATTGAATCTGCCGCCCAGGGCACCATGGTGGATCGGTGTCATTGGTGGTGTATTCGCAATTCTCGTGGTAAAGATGCTTTTTGGCGGATTGGGACAGAATTTTATGAATCCGGCACTCGGAGCCAGATGCTTTCTGCTCATATCCTTCACATCCATCATGACAAATTTTGACTGTGATGCATATACAGGAGCTACACCACTTGCAGCCATCAAGGCGGGCGAGAGCGCTCCGCAGCTCATTGACATGATCGTGGGAAGAACTTCCGGTACGATCGGAGAGACCAGCATGATCGCGCTTCTGCTTGGAGCAGCTTTCCTTCTGGTAATCGGTGTGATCGACCTGAGAGTCCCCGGTTCGTACATACTCAGCTTTGTCGTTTTTGTGATCCTGTTTAGTGGACACGGACTCGATGTAAATTATATTTTGTCCCAGCTTGCAGGCGGTGGTCTGATGCTTGGTGCATTTTTCATGGCGACAGACTATGTTACCAGACCGATCACGAAAAACGGGCAGTATCTGTTTGGCATTTTCCTTGGAATCATGACAGGAATCTTTCGAATCTTCGGACCTTCGGCAGAAGGCGTTTCCTATGCGATCATCCTTGGAAATCTCTTAGTGCCGCTGATTGAAAAAGTCACAAAACCGACAGCCTTTGGAAAGCAAAAAACGAAAAAGGAGGCAGCATAGTATGGACAGCGAAAAGAAATCAATGATCAAGGATGCACTTATCCTTTTTGCCATCACGCTTGTTGCCGGTCTGCTTCTTGGTGTGGTATATGATATCACCAAGGAACCAATTGCACAGCAGAAGGCAAAGGCGAAGACGGAAGCGAGCAAAAATGTATTTGCAACGGCAGAGAGCTTTGAAGCATATGCGTCATTTGATCCTGCTGGCGCACAGGAGGCATTGAACGCAGCAGGATTAAGTGGAATGGATATTGATGAGGTATCTGCGGCATTAGACGCTACAGGAAATCTGCTCGGATATGTCATCACCGTCACTGACCATGAAGGCTATGGCGGAGACATTCAGTTCTCAATGGGCGTCACTTTGGACGGGACGTTAAATGGAATTTCACTTCTGAGCATATCAGAGACAGCAGGTCTTGGTATGAAGGCAGGAGATGTGCTGGTCCCACAGTTTACGGATAAAAATGCGGAACAGTTCACCTATACCAAATCAGGTTCCACAAATGACAGTGAGATTGATGCCATCAGCGGCGCTACCATTACGACAAAGGCTGTCGTAAACGGTGTGAATGCCGGACTTGAATATTTCAGAAGTGTGCTTGCCACAGCCAAAGGAGGTGCCGTAAATGAGTGATACAAATAATGAAGCAAGACAAAGTTCCATGGAGGTATTTTTTAATGGACTTGTCAAGGAAAATCCTACTTTTGTATTGGCGCTCGGAATGTGTCCGACACTGGCAGTAACGACTTCTGCAATCAACGGACTGGGTATGGGACTCACGACGACAGCGGTACTTGTTCTGAGTAATGTCATTATCTCATTGCTTAGACACATTATTCCGAACAGGGTACGAATCCCGGCATTTATTGTCATTGTTGCTTCCTTTGTTACCATGGTCGAGCTTTTGCTGGAAGGATTTATCCCAAGTCTTTATTCGGCGCTCGGTATTTACATACCACTGATCGTAGTAAACTGTATCATCCTTGGACGTGCAGAGTCTTTTGCATCCAAAAATCCTGTCATACCATCATTTTTTGACGGACTTGGCATGGGACTTGGATTTACCGTAGCATTGACAGCAATCGGTGCTGTTCGAGAGCTCATCGGAGCCGGAGAACTGTTTGGTGCACCTGTGATCAATAATATCCTGGCAGCGATTTCTTCGATAATTGGCAGGTCAGAACCGATCGAGTATGTACCAGTAAGCATCTTCGTGCTTGCACCCGGAGCCTTCTTCGTATTGGCAGCCCTCACTGCTTTGCAGAACCGTGTGAAGCGAAAAATGCAGGAAAAGGGCAAAAATGTGGATAAAATACAGTCAGGCTGCAGCTCAGACTGCACAAGCTGTTCAGACAGTGGATGTGCACACCGTTTTGTGGATGTGAACGGTGCACCGGGTTCTGTTTCACTTGCCAAAAATGCAGCGGATAAGAGCAATGGAAAGAAGGAGGAGTAGAAATGCTTGATGTAGTAAAGGACTTATTAATATTACTGGTTGGCTCCTCATTGGTAAGCAACGTCGTGCTAAGCCAGTTTTTGGGACTTTGTCCCTTCCTTGGAGTATCCAAGAAGGTTGATACAGCCGCAGGTATGGGCGGAGCGGTTATCTTTGTCATAACGATTGCATCAGCGGTAGCGGCTGTCATCTATAAATTCATACTTGTCAGATTTGACATTACCTATCTGCAGACGATCGTTTTTATCCTGGTAATTGCGGCACTGGTTCAGTTCGTTGAAATGTTCCTGAAGAAATTTGTACCTGCGCTTTATCAGGCGCTTGGCGTGTACCTGCCTCTGATCACGACAAACTGCGCAGTGCTCGGTATCGCGCTGACGAACGTACAGAAAAATTATGGAATCGGTTTTAGCATCGCAAGCGGACTTTTTACGGCAGTAGGATTTATGATCGCGATCGTCATCCTCGCAGGCATCCGTGAAAAGATGGAATACAATGATATCCCGGAATCCTTCCAGGGCATGCCGATCGTGCTGATTACAGCAGGACTTATGGCAATTGCCTTTTGCGGATTTTCTGGACTGCTATAGAAAGGAGTAGAACATGAATATTTCAGCGATATTGACTGCGGTAGCAGTAGTTGGCGGAGTAGGTTTATTCCTGGGCATCTTCCTTGGGATCGCAAGTATTGTATTTAAGGTAGAGGTCGATGAAAAAGAGGAAGCAGTACTTGGCGTGCTTCCGGGAAATAATTGCGGAGGCTGTGGATATCCTGGCTGTTCAGGACTGGCAGCAGCAATCGCAAAAGGAGAAGCAGCAGTAAATGCCTGCCCTGTAGGCGGTGATGCGGTCGGCAAGAAGGTCGCTGCCATCATGGGCGTGGAGGCAGGAGAGACCATCAGAATGACAGCATTCGTGCGGTGTCAGGGTGACAGTGAGCGGGCTACCCGAAATTATGAGTATACAGGCGTGGAAGATTGTAGTATGATTAAGTATGTGCCGGATGGCGGTGCAAAATCGTGCAATCATGGTTGTCTTGGGTACGGTAACTGTGCAGACGCATGTCCGTTTGGGGCAATCACGGTCAGAAACGGTGTGGCAGTCGTTGACAAGGAGAAATGCAAGGCATGCGGAAAGTGTATTGCAGCATGTCCGAAGCACCTGATCGAACTGATACCATATGATGCAAAGACCGTAGTGGCATGCAGTTCATGCGATCGGGGACCTGTTACCATGAAAGCCTGCAAGACGGGCTGTATCGGCTGCGGACTCTGTGTAAAGGCATGTCCTGTGGATGCAATCACTGTGGATGCATTCCATGCGCATATTGATCAGAGCAAGTGTACCGGATGTGGTGCCTGCAAAGAGAAGTGCCCAAAGAAGGCAATCATTGATTTTAGCTAGTTTTAGAAATGGGGGATTACTATATGGGGTTCAATGATGATTATTATGAAGAGGAGCATGGTTCTGGTTCTAAAATGATCTATGTCTATATGGTGCTGATCATGTCGGTGGTTATCCTCGGCGTGACAGCTCTGGTATTTTGGAGCAATCAGTCCAAAAACAGGTCTGATGGAAGCGGTTATGCTGCTGCAGTAGCGCAGAAGGAGGCGCAGGCAGCGGAGAAAAACAAGCAGATGCAGGCAAATGATTCGGAAAGTGTTATACAAGAGGGAAAGCTTACATCCGATCAGCTGGATATCTGGACGCTTCCTGACACCGGAAGGGAAAAACATACATCATCCGGCAGCGGCAATGGTACCGTGACCAATCAGACGACAGGTGAGACAGTGGCAGGTGGAAATGACAGCAACAGTACGGACAGTGCAAAGACTGCAGACGAGCTTGCCAATGGTAAAACTTCTGTCTATGATATGACAGACAAAGAAAGCGTAAAGGACAAAAAAGATTCTGACAGTGATCAGGAGAACGCAAAAGATAAGGATGATGAGCAGGAGGAAGAAATTGACAGTATTCAGGTTAAGCATGCTGATGGCACCAGGGAAAAGGTAGACATCAGTGATGATATTGCAAAGAATAAGTATGATTTCTCAAAGCTTACCTATCAGAATCCACTCATGAATTATTATGAGGGGGGAAAGCTTGTCTCCAAGTGTGGTGCTGACATTTCTGCAAATCAGGGCGATGTTGATTTTAGCAAGCTCAAAAGTGCAGGCTGTGATTTCGTTATGATCAAGATCGGTGCCAGAGGCTACAGTAGCGGCAATATTGTCATGGATGAGAATTATGAGGATAATCTCAAGGCGGCAAAAAAGGCAGGGCTGGACATCGGTGTGTATTTCTGCTCACAGGCAGTTACGAAGGCAGAGGCAAGAGATGAGGCAGATGAGCTTTTGGATGCCATATCAGGCTATGGTGTGAAATATCCTGTGGTATTTGTCATGGAGAATGTGGTGGATGATGTAGCACGTATTGAAGCACTTGACATGACTGACAGAACACAGATCGCAAAGGCTTTTATGGACAGAGTGGAAGATAACGGCTATACACCAATGCTCTATGGAGATCTGGAGTGGCTTTTGACCATGGTTGATATGGAGGAACTTCAGGACTATGATGTGTGGTATTCGCAGGATGGCGATAAGCCCGAATATCCATATGAATTTGGAATGTGGCAGTATGACTCAGATGCAACCATCAAGGGCATCTCAGGGAATGTTGCCATGACCATCAGTTTTAAAGATTATGCAAAATAAAGCAAAAGGATGACCAGTTTGAAGCGGTCATCCTTTTTTGTATTCTGTGATTTTTGATGATATTTTCAGCCGCGAATAGATATCAGCATATGCGGACGGTGACAGTCCGTCGATATAATTCGGGGTATAGTTCTTTTTGACACCGTTTTTCTTTAGTACATCGATGGCTTTATTGTACGCGATGGCAGCGTCGATTTCTGTGTGATAATGTCCGATGACAAAATATCCCGGAACATTGATGCGTGCCCTGTAGCGTTTATGGCCTTTGAAGGTCACCTCGGATACGCCTTGATAACGGTTTATAATCTGGATGTTTTCATGTCGTAAATCGGTATCATCACCGTTTAAAAAAAGGTAATCCTTTCCCGGGACGGCAAAGCTTCGGATTCCATACCGGTTCAGAATATTTACCTGCATTCCATAATCAGCGACGAAAAGATGACCATCCCGCTTCATGATTTTGTGGGAGGAATAG
>JAFOYD010000061.1 GCA_017391545.1 Lachnospiraceae bacterium | reverse complement strand
TTACTACGCCGTGCTGCAGCTCGATTCCGCAAGCAACTTCGTTTGCTTTGCTCCATCTCGCTCGCAGGGCTTCGCCCTATCAAATAAGTCAAAAATACATTTTCTTACGTGCAAGCACGACGTAAATGTATTTCCGCCTTATTTGGCACGGCTCAGTTTAGTCCGCATACTGGCTCATATATAGCTTATAGTACGCTCCCTTTTTCTCCATCAGCTCTGCTGGGCTTCCCTGCTCTAGGATACCGCCCTGATCGATGACAAAGATTCGATCTGCATTCTGGATGGTAGATAATCGATGAGCGATTACGAAGCTGGTTCTGCCAGAAAGCAATGCTTCGATACCTTTCTGTACCAGTATTTCAGTGTGAGTATCAATGCTAGATGTTGCTTCATCCAAGATCAATATTTTCGGCATTGATACCATGGTTCTAGCAAATGCGATCAGCTGACGCTGTCCGATGGAAAGTCCTGCTCCATGCTCCTTTAATTCTGTGTCATAGCCCTTTTCCATTTTCATGATAAAGTCGTGGGCATTGACAGCCTTGGCTGCTGCAATCATTTCTTCCTCGGTGGCATCCAGTTTTCCGTAGAGGATATTTTCCCGCACGGTTCCGTGGAAGATAAAGTTATCCTGGGTCATGACACCCATCTGTCTTCGCAGGCTGTGAATGGACACCTTCGTCAAGTCATAGCCATCCACAGTAATCACACCATCCTCAATATCATAGAAACGACTGATCAAGTTCACGATGGTGGTCTTTCCAGCTCCAGTCGGTCCCACCAATGCGATGGTCTCCCCCGGCTTTATGGTAAAGCTGACATCCTCTAACACCTTCGTCTCTGCCGGTGTTCCCTTGTCGTAAGTGAAGCTTACATGTGAAAATTCCACCTCACCGTTTACCTCTGGAAGTTCCACCACATCCTCTGCATCCACGATGTCTGCCTCCGTGTCTAAAATATCAAAGATACGCTCTGCTGCTGTCAGGTTCGTCACTAGATTGTTATAAAAGTTACTGAGGTTCATGATAGGATTCCAGAACATATTAATGTATGTACCAAATGCTACCAGAAGTCCCACGGATACGTTTTCAACACCTAAAAAACGTACGCCCACCAGATACAGCATCATCGCACCGATACCCCAGCAAAAATCAATGGTCGGTCCAAACATATCCGCATAAGTGACCGCATCCACAAAGGATTTCTGATGCTCGTCTGTCAGATTTTCGAAAATCTCCTTTGTTTCTTCCTCCGCTCCAAAGCTCTGTACCACGTTCATGCCCGCAATGTCCTCATGCACATAAGCATTTAGATTCGATGACTTTTTACGGTAAATCTGCCAACGTTTATGGGAAGCAGACTGTACGAACCAGATACCCACGATCATAAGCGGAATCGTACTAAGAGATGCCAACGCCAATCTCCAATCCTTCACCAGCATGATGACCACAACGCCAATAATTGTAATGAATTCTGGAACCAAGGTCGTTACCACGTTTACCAATACATCCTTTAAGGAATTGACATCTCCGATGATTCTCGCCAGAATCTTTCCCGTCGGTCTGCTGTCAAAAAAGGAAAAGGACAATGTCTGAATGTGCTCATACAGATCCTGACGGATTTGAAGCAGGATCTTATTTGATACTACCGACATCGCATACATTCTGATTTTTACCATGACGATAAAAATAATATTTAAAATCAATGCGAACAGTCCTAATCTCATCAATCCGATAAAATCAGAATTCGCAATATAAACATCAATCGCTTTCTCAATGATCAGCGGATTGACAAGGGATATGGCAACCGTTACGCACATGCACAAAAGCACGGCAAGCACGATGCCAATATAATCTAGCAAGTAGGAAAATAGCCGACCGAAGATTTTCTTTTTGTCGGTATTTTCCATGAATTCGTCTTCTCTATAGGAATTAACTGCCACGATAATTCTCCTTTCAAATTTTTACAGTCCCCTGTGCCACACAAGTGTTATAATACAGCCCCTTCTTTGCAAGCAGCTCCTCGTGTGTACCACGCTCTGCTATTTTTCCATTCTCCAGATAGATAATCTCATCCGCATGACGCACCGCAGAAATACGGTGTGCAATGATGATCTTAGTCGTATCATTCAACTCTTTTAATGTCTTCTGGATCTCATGCTCTGTCTCCATATCCAACGCAGAAGTAGAATCATCCAGTACCAATATTGGGCTGTGCTTTGCCAGCGCCCGGGCAATACTGATACGCTGCTTCTGTCCACCGGAAAGTCCCACACCACGCTCACCGATAACGGTGTCATACTGTTCATCCATTTTCTCGATGAATCCACGGGCTTTGGCATGCTCTGCTGCAAGGCGCACTTCCTCGATCGGCATCTCCTTGCGCTGTCCCATCTTGATATTCTCCTCAATGGTATCTGAGAAAAGGAACACATCCTGCAATACCACCGATATATTTTTACGAAGCTGCGTCAAGCTAAGCTGACGCACATCCACACCATCTACTTTTACCGT
>JAFOYD010000060.1 GCA_017391545.1 Lachnospiraceae bacterium | reverse complement strand
GATTACGAATATAATCGTCGGGCTTCGCTATATCATTGAGCCATACCGGCTCGAATTCGCGGATTAACCGAAGTATCTCTTTAACAGACCTTCGAAAGCTTTTCCATGTCTTGCCTCATCTCTAGCCATCTCATGTACAGTGTCATGGATAGCATCAAGGTTCGCAGCCTTTGCACGCTTAGCAAGATCAAACTTACCTGCTGTAGCGCCGTTCTCTGCCTCTACACGCATCTCAAGGTTCTTCTTGGTAGAATCTGTAACGACCTCACCTAAAAGCTCTGCAAACTTAGCAGCATGTTCAGCCTCTTCCCAGGCAGCCTTTTCCCAGTAAAGACCGATCTCAGGATAGCCCTCTCTGTGTGCAACTCTTGCCATAGCAAGGTACATACCAACTTCTGTACACTCGCCGTTGAAGTTTGCTCTAAGGTCAGCCATGATGTCCTCGCTGCATCCCTGTGCCACGCCAACAACATGCTCTGCAGCCCAGCTTCTCTCTTCGCTCTGAGCTACGAACTTTTCAGCGGGAACGCCACACTGTGGGCACTTCTCCGGTGCTGCATCTCCTTCATAAACATAACCACATACACTACATACAAATTTCATTTTAATATCCTCCTTAAAAATTAAATAAATTTAGTTCTCACGCTGATCAAGACAGCCTCTGCAAATACCGCAGAAGTAAAGTCTGTGACCCTGTATCAGCCCGTCAAAGCCTTTGGCAGCCTCTTTGTCTATAAAGGAAAAATCATTATGTTCCGCTGGAAGATCAATCACGGCATTGCAACAGCTGCATACAAAATGCTGGTGTGGATTCGTATTGTAATCGAAGTGATCGATACCTAAATCCCCGAAACTGTGTTTAGTAATCATACCTGCCTCTGCAAGCTGGTTCAGATTGCGATAGACAGTGCCAAGACTGATGTTTGGAAATTCTTCCTTTACATTCGTGTAGACAAGCTCTGCGGTGGGATGGTCCTTGCGAGATTGCAAGAAGGAGAGGATCGCAGCGCGCTGGCGGCTGAATTTCATACCCATAAAGCTCCCTGCCTTTCTCGTTCGGTAACTGACCATATACAGTTACCCCGTATAATATCATTTAAAGCTGCCTGTATTTTGAATGTCGTAGATCATTACGATGCATATATCAGTAATGATTACTGTTATTATATTCAGTTTATTTGCAAATGTCAAGACTTTAATCAAAAAATATTTATTTTATTTTCATAAAAAATAAATTAATAAATCCCACTACCTCTATATTTTAAATAGTCGAGATGATATACTAATAACAGCTATATAGGAAAGGATGTAATGCGAGTCATGAAATGGAAGATGCACATGAAGCTGAAGGCAAAACTGACGGTACTTTTTCTGACGATCATACTTGTTCCGTTGCTCTGTGGGACCATGGCATTTCTGGGATTTGGATATCATGAGAACATCGACATGATCCATGAGCTGACCAAAGAGGACATCATGATCGGTGCGATGATCAACAAAAGATTCATGAAATACCTGGTGATCGCGATGGCAGTCACGTTGATCATAACGAGTTCTCTGATTACCGCGTGGATCAACAAGGATATCTACAAACCGCTAAAGGAGCTGAGCGCAGCGATGCAGCATATTGCGGAGGGTGATTTTGATTATCACATGACGCAGGTGCGTGAGGATGAACTTGGCACGCTTTTTGAAAATTATGAACAGATGCGCCTGCAGCTCAAGGAAAACGAAGAGGAAAAGGCTGACAACGAGAAAAAGTCCAAGGAGCTGGTGAGCAACATTTCGCATGACCTGAAGACACCGATCACGTCGATCAAGGGTTATGTGGAGGGCATCATGGATGGTGTCGCGGACACGCCGGAGAAGATGGATAAGTACATTAAGACCATCTACAACAAGGCAAACGACATGGATAAGCTGATCAATGAGCTGACCACGTATTCGGGCATCGACTCCAATAAGATACCGTATCATTTCCATATCATTAATGTGTCGGACTATTTTTCGGATTGTGTTGAGGAGGTCGGCTTGGATCTCGAATCCAAAAATATACATCTGAATTATACGAATCTGGCACCTGCGGATACCTGTATCGTGGCAGACCCGGAGCAGCTCAAGAAGGTCATTAACAACATTATCGGTAACAGCATCAAATACATGGGGCACAACAATGGCGTGATCGACATCCGTATCCTTGATGAGGGAGAGTCTGTCAAGATTGAGATCGAGGACAATGGAAAAGGGATTCCTGCAAAGGATATCGGCAATGTATTTGAGCGGTTCTTCCGGTCGGATGCTTCCAGAAATTCCATGCAGGGTGGCAGTGGCATCGGTCTTAGCATCGTGAAAAAGATCATCGAGGATCACGGCGGCTATGTGTGGGCGACAAGCAAGGAAGGCGAAGGCACCTGTATGCATTTCGTAATCCGGAAATACGTCGAACAAAATGACGACATCATTGTGTAGGATTATAGTAATATTATTATGAGAAAGGATTATTTTTATGAGCAGAATTTTAATCGTAGAGGATGAAGAGGCAATTGCAGAGCTTGAGAAGGATTATCTGGAGTTGAATGATTTTGAGGTTGTGATTGAGAACAGCGGGGACACAGGACTTGCGACAGCACTTTCTGAAAATTTTGATTTGATTATACTGGATCTGATGCTGCCGGGTATCGACGGCTTTGAAATCTGCAAGCGGATTCGTGAGGACAAGGACGTACCGATTCTTATGGTATCTGCGAAAAAGGATGACATCGACAAGATCCGTGGACTTGGTCTGGGGGCGGACGATTACCTGACGAAGCCGTTCAGCCCCAGTGAGCTGGTGGCGCGTGTCAAGGCACATATGGCGCGTTACAACAGGCTTGTGGGCAGTCACACGAAGGAGAATGATATCGTGGAGGTGCGCGGGATCCGCATCGACAAGACGGCGAGGCGTGTATTTGTGGATGGTGTGGAGAAGCAGTTTACCACGAAGGAATTTGACCTTCTGACCTTCCTTGCGGAAAATCCGAACCATGTTTTCACAAAAGAGGAGATTTTCAGGGAAATCTGGGATATGGATTCCATCGGCGATATCGCGACAGTGACCGTGCATATCAAAAAAATCCGTGAGAAAATCGAGACCGACACCTCAAAACCGCAGTACATCGAGACGATATGGGGCGTAGGTTATAGATTCAAGCTGTAAGTATTTGAGCTCCGAAGCCCCCCAACATTATTATGACAGGAGGAACTGCAAATGGATTTAAGAGAACCAAGAAAAAAGGAAATCATATATGGCGTTGTGTACAATATGTCACCGTCGCCAGGAAGAAGACACGCACTGATTGACGGCAATATATTTAATAAGCTGAAAAATAATTTCAAAGATAACAGGTGTGAAATATTCATGGAGCAACTGGATTACTATTTTCGATACGATGAGGATAAAAATGACTACATCATACCTGACATCGCAATTGTCTGTGACTGGGGCAAAAATGAAAAGAAGTACACAGGTGTACCGAAGCTTGTCGTTGAGACGTTAAGTCCGTCAACAGGACATCGGGATAAGACGATCAAAAAAGAGATCTATCAGAAAAATGGTGTGGAGGAATACTGGATTGTTGATCCAAGCGGTTCAATTGAGATCTATTATCTGAAGGATGGGGCATATGTGCTGGAACAAAGTTATATCTATGATGATGATAAAGAGGAAGAAACGTACAATGCAGAGAAAAAAATCGCACTGAAGTGTTTTCCGCATATAGAGATCATGCTGTCGGATATTTTTGATATCGGGTGAAAATCAGAATAGGAATTACAGGTATGGATAAAATGATAGTGTACGAGGACAGTGCACTGCTGGTGGTGCACAAGCCGGCGGGGATTGCGACGGAGACGGCGCGCATCGGTCAGGCAGACATTGTCTCTGAACTGAAAAATTATCGAAAGAAGAAGGGAGAGGATACCTACATCGGTGTGATTCACAGGCTTGACCAGCCCGTTGAGGGACTTCTGGTGTTCGCCAAGAACCAAAGTGCGGCAAAGAAGCTCACGAACCAGCTTCAGGATGGAACCCTCTCTAAAAAATATGCTGCACTGGTCGCAGGTGTACCGGCTGAGCAGGAGGGCGAGCTGACAGATTATTTGTTAAAGGATGCACGCACGAATCTGTCGAAGGTCGTGCCGAAAGACACAAAGGGCGCTAAGGAGGCGAGACTTCACTGGAAGGTTGCAAAACGCTTTTCGGACGCAGATGCAGGTGACTATTCCTTGGTGGAGATTGAGCTTTTCACAGGCAGACATCACCAGATCAGAGTGCAGATGTCTCATGAGGGCTTTCCACTTCTGGGAGATGTCAAGTATGGCTGTGATCAGTCAAGAGCGCTTTCGAGGCAGCTTGGCATCACCAATACAGCGCTGCTGGCGGATAAACTGACCTTTCGGCACCCACAGACTGGCAAGCAAATGGATTTTTCAATCAATAATAAGTTACTGTTTAGATAGAATTGAATATTAATGATAAAATTCTGAAAACACGAACACACATTAATAGTTGACACTTTATATTTTAAAAAGTATAATAAAATTACGAGATAATTCAGTCAGATGCTAATAGCGAATGTTTGTAATCGGAAAATTGATAAAGGGGTCATTTTTTCCGAATATAACAGCAACAGGCCTTGTATTTTGCAAGAACTCATTTAAAGGGGGAGTAACTCAAAGGAGGCCACAATATGGATGGAATGCAGAACTGGACAAATTATTTGGAAGTTATGCGTAACCGTCTGCTTATAGTTAATGACGCTGATAGCCTGATTTCAGTATTACAAGATGTTAAGAATATACCAATCGCACTATCAACCATAGAGGACGTAACAGACGGAACGGGTCTGAACATGTCAATTTCAGTGATATGTTCGGAGGTGAATATCGTAGGCAGGGTAATGTGCCTTGTAAGCGATGACATGTTTACAACAGTTCAGCTAAATCTTGACACTGTGAGAAAGGTCAGTTCCAAGATTTCGGTTGACGGAAAAGGCGTAGTGATGAAACTCACAATCAAAAACGGAGCGGAATTCCTGTTGATGTTCCACACAGATCTGGTGGATGATGAGGAATAAGCTTTCGTCATATGGAAAATGCAGGAAGCTGTAGCAATGGGCTCGGAAGGAGATAACCTATTGCTACAGCTTCCTTACTGTTCACTATTGCAGAATGAATGAAATAAGAATATAATGGTAACTGTTCAGCAGGTCTGTGCATTTACTGCACGGACCGTGAAAAAACATAGATTTAGCAGGAACAAATCCATCACCGAAGGTGATTTTGCATGGATTTGTTCTCGTAACTATGAAGGTACTGAATAGTTACATATAATTAAGTAACTGTAGCGTTCAGCAGATGAGGAGTGATGGCATGGAATACAGGAAAAAAGCAGATTTAAAGGTAGAGTGCATTGCCTCGCAGGATGACTTTGACTTTTTTGGAATCACGCTGGATGATATCCTTGACAGAACAGAGGCTGGTATGCATTTTCTGAAAAAGGCAAAAGAACTGTGTGCCATGACGCAGAAGGTCGTGTGGACTAATGTGGCATATACGCTCAACATTGCCATGCTTCCCGATGGCAGAGTGTCATTTGAATTCAGCGAGTGTCTGGAAGATTATATCACGAGCCTGAAGCATTCCCTTGTGATTGCAGACAGCCAGACGAAAGGACCGCTTGAGGAATTTATCAGTGCGCTTGAGCATGTAGATGAGGAGGAAGGGCGCAGACTCGTGGCTCATTTCGAGAAAAACGTCAAGGCGGAGCGCAGTCAAAAATGACGTTACCGGAATGGAGTGAACAGTAACAAAATAACCAAATTTTCAGAAAATTAATTCAACTTATTCACATTTAGAATAAAGTATGATACCATGATTATAATATGGTAGTGGAAGAGGTGGAAAAATGACAAAACGTAACAATTCTTATCGCATGTTAAAACTGATGCTTGCCATGATCCTGGGCGTGTTCATTTCAGCATTTTCATTTGGCGCACCGACCGCGCATGCGTATGACGTAACAGGGGAAGAATATGTAATTATCGAAGATGAGCAGATTCCGTTGGATGAGAGCCTGGAGGAGAACAACGGCGGTGGAGCCATGATACTTCTGCTTGGAGGGATGCTCTTAATTATCCTTGTTGTCGTGATCACAGTCGTTGCCACATTTGTTGTGACAGCACCGATCGCAGACGAGATTTAAATCATCTTCATAACAAATGATACCAAAATACCGTCACGAAATTGTGGCGGTGTTTTTTTTCTTGTGATAAGATGGTTATGACAAATATTAACAGTAGGCAGGTCGATATCAGATGGATGAAAGAAAAAAAGTTGTACTAATAGGGCCCGTATATCCATATCGGGGAGGAATCTCGCACTATACAGGATTGATGTACAGGGAACTGACAAAAGATCATGATGTAGAAATGATATCCTATAAAATGCAGTATCCCAAAATACTGTTCCATAAAGAACAGAAGGATTATCAGAATGATCGTTTCAAAATCGATGATACCAGATATCTCATTCATACGGCGAATCCGTTCAATATCATAAAAACAGCTCGTTATATCAGGAAAATGAAGCCCGACCAGGTCATCATCCAATGGTGGCATCCGTACTTCGCACCATGCTATATCCTGCTGGCAAAATTTATGGGGAAGCAGAACCTCACCTTTGTGTGCCACAATGTCTTTCCACATGAACGGTTTCCACTTGACAAACTGCTTACCAAAATGACATTGAAATGCGGCAGGCACTTTATCGTACATGCCAAGGAAGAAGCAACAGAGCTAAAGCAGATCATGGAGAAACCCGACTATCAGGTCACACCACATCCATCCTACAATGCTTTTCGATTTACAAATCTGACAAAAGAACAGGCAAGAGGGGTGCTTCAGATCCCTGAGAACCAAAAAGTGCTGTTGTTCTTTGGATTCGTAAGACCATACAAAGGATTAAAGTATCTGATCGAAGCACTGCCCCAAGTGGTAAAAGCACTTCCTGACATCCGGCTGATGATCGTCGGGGAATTTGCGGGAGAAGATGAAAAAAACCAATATCTGCAGCAGATCCAGGAAGCCGGCATGACAGACTATGTCATGATCGAGGACGGATACATACCGGATCAGGAGGTAGAGAAATACTTTGCAGCCTGTGATATGGTCGTGCTGCCGTATGAATCGGCGACGCAGAGTGGTATCGTACAGATTGCATATGGTTTTGAAAAACCAGTCGTCGTGACAGCAGTCGGAGGACTGCCGGATGTAGTGACAGACGGAGAGACAGGCTATATTGTGCCGCCCTGTAATCCCGGGAAACTGGCGGAAGGCATCATAAGATATTATCAGAATCATATGGAGGAAGCGTTTCATGAAAATATCAAAAAGGAAGCTGATCGATTTTCATGGGAGCGCATGGCAGAAGTAATCGACAAGTGGATTTAAAAGATTGAAGGAGTGTAATGACTGATGAAAAGCAAATGGATTCGGGCAGTCGCATCGTTGATGACCTGTGCAGTCTTATCCGCACAGATGCCTGCAGTAACACTGAATGCTGCGCAACAGACCAATACAATAGAGACAGAAATAGCAAAGACAGAACGTGGCGAAACAGAGAACACAGAATCTGAAAGCACGAAAACAGAACGGACAGAGACAGAAAGCAGTGAATCGGAATACACAGAATCTGAAAGCGCGAAAGCAGAACGGACAGAGACAGAAAGCAGTGAGTCAGAAAACACAGAATCCGAAAGTGTCGAAGCAAGGTCAGATGAGTCGGAAAGCGAAACAGAGACAAGTGAAGAAACGAGTGGAGTAGAGACAACGGAGACAGAACAAGAAACGAAACCGGCAGAAACCGACAGCGATAAGATCCGATACATACGTGGCAGAGAGCTAACTCCCGAGGAGGTTGCCGAGCAGGAGGCGATGGTGCCGGACTATATGCCCGAACTCGAAGTGGTGGAGCTTCCGGACAGTAATCTGCAGATTTCCACATATGACCTCAGAGCGGAGGAGCTTCCGCAGAAGTATGATGCAAGGGAAAACAAAGCGATCACTGCGGTCAAAAATCAGAATCCATGGGGAACCTGCTGGACATTCTCCTTTCTGGCTGCTATGGAAAATTCGCTGGTAAGGCAGAATTATGCGTCTGTGGATGAGATCGACTTGTCCGAGAGACATCTGGCGTATTTTGCCTACCATACCGGATACGATGCGCTTGGAAATGCCAGTGACGACACCATAACTTCAAGTCCTGAGAAGTACTACCTCAAGAGAGGCGGGAATGACTACAGGGCGGCAGCGAAGCTCATGAACTGGCAGGGCGCAGCCTTCGAATCAGAATATCCGTATTCCACCTCACTGCCCGAAGATCTGGAGCAAGGCACAGCACAGGATGCGGCGTATACACTCAAAGGCTGCTACTTCATACCAACAAAATCCCTCTCGACTGAGGAACGCGTGCAGACGGTCAAAGAACTAATCATGGAGTATGACTGTGTGTCATGGTCGTATTATCACAGCAATACATTTTACAATGCTTCCACAGCAACATATTTCAATAATGAAGTTGGCAAGACAACGAACCACGCCATTACGGTCGTCGGATGGGATGATACCTATGCTAAGGAAAACTTTAAGACAAGCCCTGAGAATGACGGTGCGTGGATTGTCAGAAACAGCTGGGGAAGCGACTGGGGCAAGAATGGTTACTTCTACGTGTCCTATGAGGACGTCTCCATGGGAAGTGGAAATGCAGCCTGCGTGGTAACGGCAGACAAGGCGGGCATCTACGATAACAATTATTTTCACGGAAATACCGCAAGACCAGTCAGCTACACAACAGGTTACCGGAAGGTCGCACAGATTTACCAGGCAAAAAGCCCCAATGCATCCAGAGAAAAGCTTTCCGCAGTGTCCTTTATGATGTCAAGCAGTGGACAGGAGTACAGCATACAGATCTACAAAAATCCAGAGCGCGTTGACGGTGAGATCAAGGACCCCGAAAGCGGTATCGCCATGCTCAAGAATCCCATTGAGGGAGTGACCACTTATGCAGGCGTATATACGGTGGAGATTCCGGAGCTTGTGCTGTTCGGAGGCGATGATGAGATGGCAATCGTCATCTCGTTTCCGGAAGACCAAAAGGCAAAATTGTTCTGTGATATCAGCGAGAAGACTTCGAGCACCACGGGAAGCTGTGAGTCTGCAAATACCACGGAGCCGGGTGAAAGCATGTATATGACCAGCAGTATATGGCAGGACTTGAACACAAACAACAGATCCTTCCGCATCAATATGCTCACGAATGACAAAGACCCGGTGCTCCCGGCAACACCAAAGCTGTTATCGGCTGATGTACAGGAAGGAGCAGTCCGCCTGCAGTGGGAAAAGGCAGACGGGGCAGAGGCGTATGATGTAGAACGAAGTGACAACGCAGGAGAATTCAGGCAGATTGCCAGAATCGAAGGTGGCGACACACTGGAATATATAGACAGCAGCGTTTCAAAGCCCAATGCTTATGCATACAGAGTCATTGCCTGCAATACAGATATTACCGGAGAACCGCTTGAAAGCGAGGTATCTGACACAAAGGAGATCACCCTGTATCCGGAGCCTGTCAGCATCCCCAAAATCACCGGAGGCAGACAGGTAGAACTATCAATGCCGACAGTCGAACAGGCGCAGGGATATGCAATCTATCGAAGCCAGACAGGAGATGACAACAGCTTTGTATTGATTGCAGACCAGGTGACAGACAGCACATACACAGACAGCGATGTGCAGCCAGACACGACGTATTACTACAAGGTGCTTGTGACCATCAATGGCCTTACCTCACAGCTTACAGACACAAGCGCAGCAAGCATCACGACCAAGCCTTTACTGGCAGGATTGTCTCTGACCGTGGCGGAAAAGGATATGCTGGTAAACAGCAGTCAGGAGCTTATGGTGGCAGCAGAACCTGCACATTATCCTTATCAGGAGGAAATCGCGTGGTTTGCCTTTGGTGAAGACGGTCAAAGTCTTACGATATCAGATGACGGTGGAAGCATTGTCGTGTCAGGAAATGATGGAAAGGAAATCCTGCGCATCACTGACAACCAGATCATCGCGACAGGTGCATCAGAGGAAAAGACCGTCAGACTTGAAATTGCCATCGGGGAGATCAATGTGGCGTGTACCGTATCCATCTATCAAAACGGATTCTGGGTATCAAATGTGAAGGACCAGACCTATACCGGAAAGTCGCTGACACCGAAAATCCGTGTGTATGACAAGAGCAGGCTTCTGACAGAAGGAACTGATTACAGCGTTTCCTACAAAAATAATATCAATGTAAACAGCTCCGGCGACAGTGAAAAAGCGCCAAAAATCGTTGTGACAGGAAAAGGAAATTACAGTGGCACGGAAATTGTGACATTTCAGATTCTGCCACAGGATATCTCAGACGGGGCATTTGCGGCAGACAATATGGTCTGCGCCTACGATAGCAAAAAAGTACAGCACCCTGTTCCAGAGCTATACAGAAATAGCGTGAAACTAACATACAACAAGGATTTCACAGCAGAATACCCGGACACTGCACAGGATTCCTACAAAGCGATCGGAACCTACAAAATTCTCATAAAAGGAAAGGGGAATTACAGCGGCACCAGGGAAGTTTCGCTGACGATCACGGACGAGGGACTAATCAGCAAGGCAACCGTGTCAAAAGTAAAAGACCAGACCTATACAGGAAATCCCATTGAGCCAAAACTTACCGTTAAACTTGGAAAAGTGGTGCTTACGGAAAACCAGGATTACACCGTCACATATGCGAATAATATCAGCTCCGGTACAGCCACAGCAATCATTACCGGAAACGGCACAACCTATCACGGAACGAAGCGTGTCAGCTTCAAAATCGTCGGCACCAGCATCACAAAGGCAGCGGTAGCAGGACTTGAAAAAAACCTCTCCTACACAGGCAAAGCTGTCGAACAGACAGGATATCAGCTTAGCATCAGGACGGCAGGCGGGACGACAACCCTGAAGGAAGGAACAGATTATCAGGTAAGCTATGTGAATCATACAAATGCCGGTACAGCCACGATCCTGTTTACCGGCATGAACAGCTATGACGGAACCCTGAAAAAGACCTACAGAATCACGCCGTATGATATCCACAGCGACAGTGCCGGACGGATTGCAATCGAGCTTCCAAAGAAGGCACCCTACGCAAAGGGCGGTAGCAGACCGGAGCCTGTGGTTACCTGTGACGGCAAAGAGCTTGTATATGGCACCGACTACAAGCTGAGTTACAAAAACAATACGACAGCAGTATCCTCGAAAAAATCACCTGAGGTGGTAGTGACAGGCATCAAAAATTTCAAGGGAACCAGAACACTTTCCTTTGCAATCACCACACAGGACATTGGACTGCTTACGATGAATGCGTCCGACAAAGTATACAGCAAAAAAGCCGGCGCATACAAAACGAAGCTGTCGGTGACGGATCTGGACGGAAAAGTGCTGACAGCAGGAAAAGATTATGGCAAAACCTTCCGCTATACCTACGCTTCACAGACAACGCTCGCAGATGGACGCATCCGCGGCGAGGGAGAGACGGTCGGTGACAAGGACATCGTACCAAGTGGAACAGTACTGAATGTGACCATTACCGGAATGAACAACTACACAGGTACGCTGACCGGGCAATACCGCATCACGGAATACGACCTGAGCAAAGTGAAGGTAACGGTGGAAAATCAGATCTACACTGGCAAAGCAATCGAACCGGGTGAAAATGACATTACTGTCACTTTCCAGGGAAGAAAGCTTACATACGGGACGGATTACGACATAGCAGGATACACAAACAATGTCAGGAAAGGAAATGCAAAGCTGACGATCAGAGGTATCGCACAGTTTGGCGGTACGAAAACAGCAACCTTCCGCATCAAATCAAAGACCGTTGTGTGGTGGAAATAGAACCGGTAAAAGATGCTATTTCGAAAGCTTGCAGAAAGGGGTAAGAAATGGTAAAAGTATATTTTGAGCTTGAGGAGCAAGACATTATTTCTACTTCAAAATATTTTAATAATGCATATACGGAAGAATGGCTTGATGATTGGGCAAGAAGAGTAATCAGGGAAATTGACAAGTCAGAATTAGTATCTGAGGGACTTGTACAGAGCCCAGTGCTTGGTCCAATCACAATACGCGAAATAAGCAGTGGAGCAAAGGCGTTAATCATTATGAATGCGGACGATTCCGTAATCAGCAATGCCAACAGCTGTGGCGATAACTGTGCAGAATTACTGGCGGAATTAAGCAGAAAAAAAGATTTCAGCATTTATTTGGCATATCCAATGAAGTTTCGTGATCTGCAGTTTGATATGTGCATTGCGCGTGATGGAGCCATCTGTCACAATGCGAAGGAATTTGAAAGGGAGTATCTGCTATGGAGACACAGCATGACATTTTAGTACAGAATAAAAGAGACATCCAGTTTAAAATTTCAATAAATAGAAAAATTACAGTGATCAGAGGTGACAGTGCCACAGGAAAATCGACACTGTTCCAGATGGTGAGTGATGCGAACACATCTTCAAGGACAGGAGTCAATATTGCCTGTGATGTTCCGGTCGTAGCGTTATATGAAACAGGCTACCAATATGAGCTGAGCAATGAGAGTGGGAAGATTTATGTTATAGACGAAGATTTCTCGCATTTGAAAACAAAAGAGTTCGCCTCACTCGTTTTAAAGTCGGATAATTGCTTCATCATCATTACAAGAGAGTCCCTTCCGGCAATTCCTTACAGTTATCGAGAAATTTATAAAATAAAGACATCCGGGAAATATCATTCTTTGGAACGGGTATATCCTGATTATGATAAGCTGACAGAAAAGGATATGATTGTTACAGAAGATGAGGATGCAGGGCTGGAATACTATCAGTATTTTTTTGGAGATAAAGTAACTACAAGCCATGGTAACAGCAACCTGTCAAAGTATGGTTCGCAGAACAGTTTACTCATCGGTGACGGAAGTGCCATCGGTGCATATATACAGGATATGGAACTTACAGGTGCTGACATGTATCTGCCTGAATCTTTTGAATGGAAATTACTGAACAATGGAATGTTTAAGAATAACGAGAAAGTGCAGGAGTTGATAGAGCATCCTGAAAGAGTAGTAGATACAAAGTGTATCAGCATGGAGAAATACTGCACAGGCCTACTCAATAATATTACAGCCAATACTCCCGCCCAGTACAGCAAGTCAAAGCTAAATCAGTGCTATGTCAGACAGTGCTGCTGTAAGGGTACTAAGTGCGAATACTTTACAAGGGATAAGGTTCTGGAATAGGGAGACAGCGTATGAAATCAATATCAGAGGACTAACAGAGCTATATCCAGACACCTGTTGCACCGGGTGATGTATGGATGGCAAAAAAAGCGAACGATGTTTCTTGTCTGGGGTCATATATAGATATTTCTAATCTCCATTGAAATAGAGACAAAAAAGCAAGCATCTATACCCCGATTTTGGTGATTGAATTGTATTTTGAAGCGAGGAGTGGGGTAGATGATAAACAAATTTGTCTGTATAACAAACAGGGGGTGTATGCAGGCGAAATATCGTTTTCTGCCGATGCCATAAAGTATCATTCCTTAACAGGGGAACTTTATGTTGATGGTTCGGATATCATTATTGATTATGATTATTATGATGATGAAACCGATCAAAAAGCGAAAAAATCACTTGTGGATAAAAAAATCGTTTCTGTGACGATTCAGCGTGTCCAGGGAAACAAATTGCATTATGCAGTATAGTGAAAATGTAAGGAGCCTAAAAGATGCTGGAAAGAAAAATGCAATCCCCTGAGGAAAATGGACAATATCAGAAGAAATCGCATTTTACGAGCAACTATGGATTAATGTAGAAAGAGAAAATTTATATGTTTAATGGGAGGTATCACCATGGCAAAGACAGTGGCGATAGGATTACAGTATTTTGAGGATATTCGGACAAGAGATGCTTTTTATGTTGATAAAACAAATTTCATAAAGGAATGGTGGGAGTGTGGAGATGCAGTGACGATCATAGCCAGACCACACCTGTTTGGTAAAACGCTAAATATTGATATGCTCAACTGTTTTTTCTCAAATAAATATGCTGGTAGAAGTGAACTGTTTGAGGGACTTTCCATTTGGAAAGAAGAAAAGTACAGAGAATTACAGGGAACATATCCAGTGATATATCTAAGCTTTGCAGGTATTAGACCAGGAAATTATAAAGATATGAAACTTCGGATTTTTCAAATTCTTAAGAACCTTTATGGAGAATTTGATTTCATTCCTGCTGATAATTATAGTCTGTCTTTTGCACTGAACAACTTATCAAGATATCTGTATAATCATTTTGGTAAAAGACCGCTCATTTTTCTTGATGAATATGATACTCCTTTGCAGGATGCATGGCTTAATGGTTACTGGGAAGAGTTTTCAGATTTCTACAGAATGTTCTTGTCGATGAGTTTTAAAGGAAATGAATATCTGGGAAGAGCAGTACTTACCGGATTTACCGGAATTTCAGCAGATCCTGTCTATTCAGGGTTGGATCATTCAAATCTGGCTACAGTTTTTTCAAATGATTATGCAGAGTATTTTGGATTTACGGAGAATGAGGTATTTGCGGCACTTAATGAATATGGCTTGTCGGACAGAAAACAGGAAGTAAAGAATTGGTATGACGGTTTCATATTTGGAAAACATATAAGTATTTATAACCCATGGTCGATTATTAATT
>JAFOYD010000059.1 GCA_017391545.1 Lachnospiraceae bacterium | reverse complement strand
GTAGGCGACAATGCAGAGTTCGGAGGACTTCTCGGACATGCACCGATCATGCCTGTGAACCAGTTCTCCTGTGATGCTTTTGTTAATCGCGGTGGCAGAATCCCTGCTCCGATTCACAGCTTTAAGAATTAAATGAAACTGAATCATGGTATACAGAATAAGACTTCCATAAATCGTTTATGGAAGTCTTATTAGTTCCTGTGTCAATTCATTTTGAAAAGCAGCAGAAGACGCATAATGTGACATACGTGTCAGCTTTTGTTGCTTTGTGCGTTCATAGACCGTTGCAGCAAAGAGATCGGAACGAAGGGACAGCAATGCAGGTCCATCGAGCTGCTTTAAAGCGTTTACAGGTTTTGTGATGATTGGTATGGAGGCGTTTGCCTTAATGGACTTTAGCAGTTCTTTTCCGTGTTCCGTAAAACCAAGAAGCCTTGCGTACTGGCTGTAATCCTTTGCCTTGAGAAGCTCTGCGTTTTCCTGCGTCATGTTCAGCAAAATGTGCATCAGACTGCGGCAGATGCGCGTGTAGGTCAGATTTTTGCTTTTGCACAGCAGGGCAAAATCGGTCATGGTCGTAAAGTCTGCAAGATGATTGTAAAATGTATTGGAGAGCTGGTTTCCTACATCATAGTATTCTGCAAATGCTGCTTTGTCTGTTGCGGCTTCCTGAAGCTTATATGCTAGAATTTCTGAGAAATCATTTGAAAACAGGAAACGGCCCTCCTCATTTTGTTCACGGAACAGGAGCCTGTATACCGATTCGGGCAGATAGTTCCTGAGATGATCAGTGACTGTAGATGCACTTTCGAGTGCTGTTCGGATGGCATTTGCTGAGATAAAGCTGTCCGAAGCAAGGGAACTGGAATTGTATCCTTCGCCCTTTCTCTCGACAGTCATAGGTTTGACCGTACTTTTTCTTTGAAGGATTGCCTTGATATATTCGATTCCCAGGGTGTTGTTGGGGCTTGCCAGAAGCTTTTCAAAATCATCAGAGCAATTGTCTGCTTGTTCCCTGATCGACAGACTTCTTGCAGAAGGAAAGGAAACACCACTTTTTAGATGGCGGCTAAGAGAGGCCTTGTAAGTGTCCGACTCGTCGGCGATAATTCTGGCACAGCTTTCCAGAATTGTGATGTCACCGGATTCGCTTCCAAAATGAAGAAAATCGACAACGCCGAGCTTGTCTGCAAGCGACACTGCACCCTGCGCAAAGTATTCCGCACTGCCAAGTGCAAAATATACAGGAAGTTCAAATACTAAGTCTGCACCGTTTTCAAGTGCCATGCGACAGCGTTCGTATTTATTGATGAGAGCGGGCGTGCCGCGCTGAACGAAGTTGCCACTCATAATTATGATGATATAGTCAGCGTGAAGCTGGCTGCGTATTGTCTGTAGCTGATATAGGTGACCATTATGAAACGGATTATATTCTGAAATCACAGCTGCAACTTTCATGGGATGTCCTCCAACCTGCCATAATATTTCCATTGAAATTCAATTGTTATTATGATACCATTAAAGAAAATTATTTACTACAATTTTTTGCGGAAAATATATAAATTCTAGTTGACAAAGCATATTGGGTTATGTATAATATGTGAATGTGTGGATAGGAGTCTACTATGTTAGTGAATTTAACAGATGTATTTACAAATGAAGGACAAGTGCAGGAGCTGACCGTTTCCTATGATGCGGATACATTTACAAATCAGCTTGGAACTTTTTCAATCAAGGAAAAGAGTCCTGTTGCATTGAAGCTTTCTAACATTGGACAATCAAAAGCATTGGTTAAGGGTAATGTAAAGCTCACGTTTGCGTTTTCCTGTGACAGATGCCTGCGAGATGTTGATTATACATTTGATTTATCCTTTGAAAATGAAGTTGTATCGCCGGACTGCACAGGTGCCGATACAGATGATGATGCATCAGACTTTATGGAAGGATATCACTTAAATGTGGATGAACTAGTCAATAATGAAATATTATTGAATTGGCCGATGAAGATTTTGTGCAAAGAGGATTGCAGAGGAATCTGCAAGGTTTGCGGTAAGAATCTGAATGATGGTGATTGTGGATGCGATGATTTCGTGCCAGATCCCAGAATGGCAGCGATTAAAGATATTTTTAACGCAAATAAGGAGGTGTAACGATGTCTATATGTCCAAAGAATAAATCTTCTAAGGGAAGAAGAGATAAGAGAAGAGCAAACTGGAAAATGAGCGCTCCTACATTAGTAAAGTGCAGCAAGTGTGGCGCCTTAATGATGCCTCACAGAGTATGCAAGGCTTGCGGCTCTTATAACAAGAAAGAGATTATTGCAGCTGACTAATAAGCTGACGGGATCAAGGATTTAGGATTTTACCTGTCCTTGGTCTTTTTTTGTTTTTTTCTTGATTTTTAAGAGGGTGTCTAGTATATTTATATAAGATAGTAGTAACAGTTCCGATTTGGGAATGTTACGTGTGGAGGTAGCTTAAGAATGGATGAATTGACCAAAGTAGCAGTAGATGCCATGGGCGGTGATAATGCCCCGGTAGAAATTGTAAAGGGCGCGATTGAAGCGGTAAATGATAACAGTAGGATAAAGGTGTATCTGACAGGTAGACAGGATGTGATTGAAAAGGAGCTTGCGCAGTATACATACAACAAAGAGCAGATTGAAGTAGTAAATGCTACGGAGATTATTGAGACAGCTGAGCCTCCGGTAATGGCAATCAGAAAAAAGAAAGATTCTTCAATTGTCGTAGCACTCAATCTTGTGAAGGATGGAGTCTGTGATGCTTTTGTATCAGCAGGAAGCTCTGGTGCCGTGCTCGTTGGCGGGCAGCTGATCGTGGGAAGAATCAAAGGAGTTGAACGACCACCTCTTGCTCCACTGATTCCTACAGAGACAGGTTGCTCTCTCTTGATTGACTGTGGAGCAAACGTAGATGCCAGACCATCACATCTGGTGCAGTTTGCCAAGATGGGTTCTGTATATATGGAAAATGTCATGGGTGTACAGAATCCAAAGGTTGCAATTGTAAACATAGGAGCTGAAGAAGAGAAGGGAAACGCACTCGTAAAGGAAACATTTCCAATGCTAAAGGACTGTCCGGAAATCAATTTTATCGGAAGTATTGAAGCGAGAGATATTCCGACAGGATACGCAGATGTTATTGTATGTGAAGCATTTGCCGGAAATATTATCCTTAAGATGTACGAGGGTGTTGGCGCGACATTGATCAAGAAGGTTAAGGCAGGCATGATGACTTCGCTTAGAAGTAAAATCGGTGCGCTTCTTGTGAAACCGGCACTGAAAGAGACATTAAAGGGCTTTAGCCTTGAGGAGCATGGTGGGGCACCACTTCTGGGCTTAAATGGTCTGGTGGTAAAGACGCATGGAAGCTCAAAGGCGATCGAAATCAGAAATTCAATACTTCAGTGTATGACCTTTAAAGAACAGAGAATAAATGAAAAGATTAAGGAAAAAGTTATTCTTAAGGATGAGTAATGGAAGGATCTGATAAAATGGAATTTGACGCTTTGAAGAAGGTCACGGCTACCGTCTTAGGCATGGATCCGGAAGAGATCACAATGGATATGACTTTTTTGAATGATTTAGGAGCTGACTCTTTGGATTTGTATCAGATATTTATGGGTGTAGAGGACGAGCTTGGCATTAATATACCAACAGAAGGCCTGGATAAGGTAACAAAAGTGAGAGAAGCAGTGGAGCTGATTAAGAAGGCAAACTGCTGATCAGTGAGAAGCCCTTATGTACAAGGGCTTTTTGTATGAATAGCGATAGGATCATAGATTACAGGAACAGGAGCAATAGATAGAATGCGAGACATAAAGGAAGCCCTGCGTGAGCTGCAGGACAAAATCGGGTATCAGTTTAAGGATGAATCACTGTTAAAACAGGCATTGACACACAGCTCTTTTGCGAATGAGCAGAAGATTAATAAATTGAACAATTATGAGAGACTGGAGTTCCTTGGCGATGCTGTTCTGGAACTTGTATCCAGTGAATTTTTGTTCAATGAAAATAAAGACATGCCGGAAGGACAGCTCACAAGATTGCGCGCATCGATGGTTTGCGAGCCTGCGCTTGCTTATTGTGCCAGGGACATTGAGCTGGGTTCTTATATACTGCTTGGAAAGGGCGAGGAGGCGACAGGAGGCAGAAAGCGCGATTCCATTACCTCTGATGTTATGGAAGCTGTGATTGGTGCCATTTTTCTTGATGGTGGTATTGAAAATGCCAAGGAGTTTATCAATCACTTTGTGCTTTCGGATCTGGAAAACAAGATTTTGTTTCTGGACAGCAAGACGCTTTTGCAGGAAGAGATACAGAAGAAAAACACAGCACAGCTTCGGTATGAGCTTGTCGGAGAGACAGGACCGGATCATGACAAACAGTTTAGCGTGGAAGCGTATCTTGACGACAAGCTGATTGGTTCAGGAGTAGGCAGGACAAAAAAGGCAGCAGAGCAGCAGGCAGCGTATGAGGCTCTTATGAAGCTGAAGGGCAAAAAACAGTAGTGCTGCGCAGTGGGGTAAAGAATGTATTTAAAGAGTATAGAAGTTCAAGGGTTTAAATCTTTTGCAAATAAAATTGTATTTCAGTTCCATCAGGGAATTACCGGCATCGTGGGACCAAATGGCTCGGGAAAGAGCAACGTAGCCGATGCAGTGAGATGGGTACTTGGTGAGCAGCGTATCAAACAGCTCAGAGGTGAATCCATGCAGGATGTCATCTTTTCGGGAACAGAGCTTCGAAAACCATTGGGCTATGCATATGTGGCGATTACATTTGACAATGCGGATCATAAACTTGCGATTGATTACGAGGAAGTAACAGTGGCGAGACGTTTATATCGTTCAGGCGAAAGTGAGTATTCCATCAATGGTACGCCCTGTCGATTGAAGGATGTAAATGAGCTTTTCTATGATACCGGTATCGGTAAAGAGGGATATTCCATCATCGGGCAGGGACAGATTGAGAAAATTCTTAGTGGCAAGCCTGAGGAGAAACGTGAACTGTTTGACGAGGCAGCGGGCATCGTCAAGTTCAAGAAACGAAAGGCGACTGCACAGAAAAAACTTGAGGATGAAAAGACAAATCTTGTGCGTGTGACGGATATCCTGAGCGAGCTTGAAAAGCAGGTAGCTCCTTTAGAGAAGCAGTCTGAAAAAGCAAAAATATATCTTAGGAAAAAGGAAGAGCTCAAGGAACTGGATGTCAACATGTTCCTGCTTGAAAATAAGAGACTGACGGAGCAGCTAAGCGAGACCGAAGGCAAGTATGCCATTGCACAGGAAGAATATAACAGTACTGTAGAGCAATACGACAGAATCAAGGTCGAGTATGACAATATTCAGACACGCATCGAGGAGCTGGAACAGGAGATTGAATCTGCAAGAAATACCCTTACGGATGCAAGTGTTACCCGCGGTAAGCTGGAGGGCGATATCAATGTCCTGAGAGAGCAGATCAAGGGAGCCCAGGGAAATGAGAAGCATTTTCAGGAGCGAATTTCTGCGATACAGGAGCAGATTGCCGAGAAGGAAACAGAACGAAATAAGATTCTTGACAGCAAGGCTGTATTGGATGAAAAGGTTGCTGCACTGGAAAAAGAGCGGAATGAGGCAAAAGGTTTATTGTCTGAGGTTCAGCTGCACATCGAGGAACTGAACAACAAGATCGAAGAGGATAAGAATCAGATCATTGTGATGCTCAATGAGCGTGCAGGCATTAAGTCAAAGATGAGTAGCTTTGACACAATGATGGAACAGCTCCGTATCAGAAAAGCTGAGCTGAATTCAAGGCTTCTTCGCGCCAAAAGCGATGAGGAAGAACGCGATGCCGAAATCAAGGCACTCCAGGAGGAATTTCAAAAGATAAATAACCAGATTATTGATGCGAACAGTCATCTGTCCGAGATGGAAGAGCAGAATAAGACATTTCGGGAAAGACTTACCCAAAAAGATGATGAAATCAGGGAGCTTCAGGGAAATTATCAGAGATACAAGTCAAAACTTGATACGATCTCAAACCTTACAGAGCGGTATGAAGGCTACGGAAACAGCATCCAGAAGGTCATGGAACAAAAAGAACGAAATGCTGGTATCGTAGGTGTTGTGGCTGATATCATCAAGGTTGACAAGGAATATGAGACGGCAATTGAGACAGCACTTGGTGGAAACATACAGAATATTGTTACCGAGAATGAAGATACTGCCAAGCAAATGATTGCCTTCCTGAAAAAGAACCGCTTTGGACGCGCGACATTTCTGCCGCTTACCAGTATTACGAGACCACAGGAATTCAGGACAACGGAGGTGCTGAAGGAAGAAGGCGTGGTTGGTCTTGCGGATACGCTTGTAAAGACCGATACAAAATATAGGAATGTTGCAAAATCCCTGCTTGGAAGAGTCGTTGTTGTTGATCATGTTGACCATGCGGTGACGATTGCGAAGAAATACAATCACAGTATCAGAATGGTAACACTCGAGGGTGAGCTTCTCAATCCGGGAGGAGCCATCAGTGGCGGTGCCTATAAGAATAATTCCAATCTCCTGGGACGAAGACGAGAGCTTGAGGAACTTGAAAATAAGCTAAATGACACGAAACAACGGCTGACGGCTGCCAATGACGACATCGAGGCCATCAAGACAGAGAGAAATCAGCTGAGAAAGGCGATTGAAGAAGAGAAGGCTGCTTTGCAGGAGCTGTTTATCAGACAGAATACGGCAAGACTGAATGTTGTGGCTGCGGAAGAAAAGAAAAATGAAGCAGAGCAGGGCTTTGGCTCGCTGGTAGAGGAACAGCAGGATATTGAACAAAAGGTAGCACAGATCAATGCCGATAAAGAGAAGATTTTAGGCGATCTCAAGGCATCTGAGGAAAAAGAAAAGATTACAGAGCAAAATATTGCCGGGTATCAGCGAGAGCTTGAGACGTATCGTGCACAGGAGTCCGATCAGACCGGAATGGTTGGTGAGAGGGATGTTGAGTACGAAAAAATGCTTCAGAAGCAGGAGTTCGAGCAGACCAATTTAGAGCGTGTAGATGGTGAGCTTGTACGCTGTCAAGAGGAACTGAATGAAGTAAAGACGAGTCTGGAAAGCTGCCTGAATGATATAGAGGCATGCAGACAAAACATTGAAGAGATCGAAAAGACAATCGCTGCATCGCATGATACACAGTCAGATGCTGAAAAATCATTAAAGGAAAAGCAGCAGACAAAAGAAGAGTTATCGCAGAAACAGAAAAATTTCTTTGCTACAAGAGAAGAGATTTCGGAGAAAAAGAATGCGCTTGATAAGGAAGTATACAGACTGAATTCACAGAAGGAGAAGCTTGAGGAAACTGTAGAAAATCAGATCAACTATATGTGGAATGAGTATGAAATTACTTTGAATAATGCTGCATCCATGCGAAATGAAGCACTCAAGGATATTGCGACCATGAAACGGCAGATATCAGATATAAAGGATGAAATCCGAAAGCTTGGCGATGTCAATGTAAACGCCATTGAGGACTATAAAGTGCTCATGGAGAGATACACCTTTATGAAGAACCAGCATGATGATCTGGTGGAGGCTGAAAAGACGCTGGAAAACATCATTGCGGAGCTGGATGCTGCGATGAGAAAACAATTTGCTGAGAAATTTGAAGAGATCAAGCGGGAATTTGATAAGGTATTTAAAGAATTGTTTGGCGGTGGTAAAGGAACGCTTGAACTGATTGAGGATGAGGATATTCTGGAGGCAGGAATCCGAATCATAGCACAGCCGCCTGGAAAGAAGCTGCAGAATATGATGCAGTTGTCAGGCGGTGAGAAATCGTTTACTGCGATCGCACTGCTTTTTGCCATTCAAAATCTCAAACCGTCACCATTTTGCCTTTTGGATGAGATTGAGGCGGCATTGGATGAGGGAAATGTCAGCAGATTTGCAAAATACCTGAATAAGCTGACGAGAAGTACGCAGTTTATTGTAATTACACACAGACGTGGTACAATGGAACAGGCAGACAGACTATATGGTATTACCATGCAGGAGAAGGGCGTTTCGACGCTTGTCAGTGTCAATCTGGTAGACAGCGAAGTAGACCGCTGGAGTCAGGAAGGAAATCAAAAGGAGGAAGACTGATGGCAGAAGAAAAGAAAGGTTTTTTCAGCCGATTGAAGGAAGGCTTAAATAAAACAAGGGAAAATATTGTAGCAGGAATAGATGCTGTGTTTTATGGTGCATCTGAGATTGACGACGATTTTTATGAGGAGCTTGAGGAAATCCTGATCATGGGAGATATCGGTGTCAATGCGACCAACGATATCATTGAACGAATGAAGGAAGAAGTCAAAAAGAGACATTTAAGGCTTCCTTCCGAATGCAAGGAACTTCTTGTTGAAAGCATCAAGGAACAGATGCATGTAGAGGAAACGGCATATGATTTTGAAAAGAAACAGTCTGTTATCTTTATCATTGGTGTCAACGGCGTTGGAAAGACGACATCCGTTGGCAAACTTGCAAGCATTTTAAAGGGACAGGGCAGGAAAGTGCTGATTGCGGCTGCTGATACCTTCAGAGCCGCTGCCGGTGACCAGCTTGCAGAGTGGGCTCATCGTGCAGGGGTAGATATGATCGGTGGTGCGGATGGCGCAGATCCTGCATCGGTCATATTTGATGCAGTAAATGCTGCAAAGGCAAGAAATGTTGATGTGTTGATCTGTGATACGGCAGGAAGACTACATAACAAAAAGAACCTGATGGAAGAATTGAAAAAGATGAATCGCATCATTGATCGGGAGTTTCCTGATGCGCACAGGGAGAATCTGATCGTTCTTGATGGAACGACCGGACAAAATGCATTGTCACAGGCAAAGGAGTTTGGCGAGGTGGCAGACCTTACAGGCATCATACTGACAAAGATGGATGGTACGGCAAAGGGTGGTATTGCAGTAGCGATTCAATCAGAACTGAATGTGCCGGTAAAATATATTGGTGTAGGAGAGTCGATTGATGATCTGCAGAAATTTAATGCAGATGATTTTGTGAATGCGCTTTTTGACATCAGGACTGAGGAAGAGGCGCCATCTGAAGAGAGCGTCGAATCCGAGGAAGTCATTGAGGCTGCTGAGGAGGAAGAGGTCATTGCTGCTGAAAGCTGTGAGGAAACTCAAATGGAAACTGAGCCTGAAGATGACACAGAGACTGTCGAAACATCCAGTGATGAGACTTCGTTTGACGAGGCAGACAGTGAACAGACTGAAAATGACGATCGTGTCATAAATGACAATGAGGATCAGGAAGAAAATAATGATAAACCGAAGAAGAAAAAATGGTTTTTCTGGTAATAATAGTAGGAGGAAATGAAAATGTCAGACATGCTTACACTTGAGAAATTTGAAGAGGCATCCGAAATCGTAAAAAAAGTTACTTCTGAGACAAAATTGATCTTCAGTGAATTTCTGAGTAACCAGACCGGTAATAAGGTATACCTGAAACCGGAGAATATGCAGTTAACAGGAGCATATAAGCTGCGCGGAGCATATTACAAGATCAGCACGCTGTCCTCCGAGGAGCGGGAAAAGGGATTGATCACTGCATCAGCAGGCAACCATGCTCAGGGCGTAGCATATGCGGCAAAAAAATACGGAGTGCATGCGTCCATTGTCATGCCGACAACGACACCACTCATGAAGGTCAACCGTACCAAGAGCTATGGCGCGGAGGTCATTTTGAAAGGGAATGTCTATGACGAGGCATGCGAATACGCATATCAGCTTGCAGAAGAAAAAGGCTATACATTTATCCATCCGTTTGATGATCTGGCTGTAGCTACAGGGCAGGGAACGATTGCCATGGAGATCTTCAAGGAGCTTCCACTGGTTGATATGATCTTGGTGCCGATTGGTGGAGGCGGACTTGCTACCGGTGTTTCTACACTTGCAAAGCTACTCAATCCTAAAATTAAGGTGATCGGTGTAGAACCGGCAGGGGCAAACTGTATGCAGGAATCCCTTAAGGCGGGGGAAGTGGTTACGCTTCCTGGCGTGAATACGATTGCTGATGGTACAGCAGTAAAGACACCTGGCAAGAATATTTTCCCTTATATCAGGGAAAATCTGGATGACATTATCACGATTCCGGATGAGGAGCTTGTCGTGGCATTCCTTGATATTGTGGAGAATCACAAAATGGTCGTGGAAAATTCAGGTTTGCTTACAGTGGCAGCACTGCGTCATCTGGATGTGAAGAACAAAAGAGTGGTTTCCATATTAAGCGGTGGAAATATGGACATTATTACAATGTCCTCTGTTGTACAGCAGGGGTTGATTTTCAGGGATCGTATTTTTACGGTTTCCGTACTGCTTCCTGATAAGCCGGGCGAACTGACAAAGGTGTCAGAAGTCATCGCATCACAGAACGGAAATGTAATCAAGCTTGAACACAACCAGTTTGTCTCAATCAATCGAAATGCAGCGGTGGAACTGCGTATTACGCTTGAGACATTTGGCACAGAGCACAAAAATCAGATAATCAAGGCATTGGAAGAAAATGGATATAAACCAAGACAGGTAAGAACCAATATATAGTGCCTGTATATAGGTTCTTGCGGACTTATATGAGGTGTTATGAAAAAAGTAGTTGGAAAAACGACAAATCGAGTAAAAAATTATATTATACTGACAGTGGCGGCATTGATTTATGCCGTTGCTGTCAGTTTGTTTCTGGACCCAAATAATATTGCGCCCGGAGGCGTGACG
>JAFOYD010000058.1 GCA_017391545.1 Lachnospiraceae bacterium | reverse complement strand
TTGCAAAGCGTTCACGCCTCCGGCCGGGGTTCTGCACGGGTCCGCCCCTGCGGACACCGCCTGCCCTTGCGGGTTCCCGGCTGGAAGCGTAGCCTTGCAAAAAGCGGTCGTATGGACCTGCAGGTGGAGGCATCGTGTATCAGAAGCCCGGATCAATAAAATAAGAAAAAACAGAAGAATGGATACGAAAGTCCAGCGGTGTGATGTCAAGTGAAAAATGAGAAAAAATATATATTTTTTTTGTTTATCTCATGAGAGTAAAAAACACCCACCTAAGCCCTGTCGACCATATTAAAAAAATGAGCAGGGCGTAGCTCATCAGCAAGTAGATAAGTCAACCTACTTTGCTGGACGGTATAGGCGATTGTCTTTGAGCAGTGCAAAGACTAACCGCACAAATTTACGGGCAGTTAATGCGAGTGCACGTTTGTGTTGGTATCTGTTCACCTCTTTGTATTTGAGGTGGTAGAAGTCACTGTACTCCTTGTCGCATCTTACAAGTGAGAAGGCAGCTTCACACAGATAATACTTTAAAAATCGGTTACCGGAGCGTATAAGCCTTGTTGTTTCGGCTTCAAAGCCACCGGATTGATACTGAGTCCAGGCAAGACCGGCATATTTAGCCAGAGCAGCTTGGTTTTCAAAACGGTTGATATCCCCAATCTCAGCCATGATACCGGCAGAGTATACGGGACCTATGCCAGGAATGGATATCAACACATTTGGCAGGAGCTCCATTTGGGCAGCGATAGCCTTATCGAATTCCTTGATTTGTGATTCCAATGCCTTCATAGAGGTTATGGATATGGAAAGCACCTGATTAACGGAGTCATTTACCGTTTTTGGTAAACGGTAGGAACTTCTGGCAGCTTTCTGAATGGCTTTGGCAACTGAATCGGGATCAGGAAAGCGGTTTTTTCCTTTTTTCATAATGAATTCAGTCAGTTCATGTAAGTCCATTTTGGCTAATGCTTCTGCGGATTCAAATTCATCGTAGACAGCAAGTGCCGTAGTGCTGAAGGTATCAGAGAATACCTTCTCCTGTGTCATCGTAGAATACTTCTTGAACAGCACGTTCATAAAACGCTGTTTTTCTTTCACGAGGTTGCAAACGGCAAAGTAGCGTGCCCGTGTGAGGTTCTGGAGGGCTTTGTAGCGATAGTCCCCGATATACACCTCTTTGTTGATTCTACCGAAACGCAGGCAGTCAGCAATAATAAAAGAGTCCACATAATCATTTTTAGGCAGATCATTGTAAGCCTCTTTAAACTTCTTTACCTGCTTAGGATTGAGGACATGAATCTTTCTGTTAAATGGTGCCAGAGTGGCATCTTCCCTTAAGAAGTACACGAGATTGTCCCCATAAACAGAGGTTGCTTCGAGACCAATCAGAACAGTGTCAAGGGAATGAGATGTTAAGGCAGAAAGAATTCTTTTTACCAGCTGGGTAGAACCATCCTGTGAATTGGCAACAGAAAAGTTGCTGTGTTTGTCGCCATTTGGAAGCATCAGGTAAGCGACATTAGTTTTGCTACTTACATCAATTCCAACGTAAAGTGGGTTCATAAAAATCACCTTCTTTCGTAATGAGATTTGAGTGTTCAATCGGCTTGGTAAAACCCATGATCATGGAGCATCGACACCCTCGCATATAAGAATCCAGCTTAAGATGGACAGATGCGAAACCACACTGCAAGATGGTTGTCCATGCACTTAAGCAAACAGCCAGCCGGTTTGAAGCTAACTTCCATGTCAGGGGAACAGACTTTCAATGAAGCAACCACTACTGGTTCAACAGGAGAAAAAAGAACTATTACCTGATTGACACTAGGACAATTATATCATGGGCTTAACTAAGCCTATTGAACAAATATTTATTAAGTTATCAAGGTACATTTATGTATCTAAAAATATTATACGAGGAGAAAACAAAAATGAGATTTGATGAATTTGTAGAAGCTGTTATGGATGGAATAAGAGAGTGGCTGCCGGAGAACCTGCAGAAAGCAGAAATCAGCCTGCAGACATGCGTCAAAAACAATGATGTGAGACTGACGGGGCTTGTGATCCGCAGTGCGGAAAGCAATATTGCACCTACGATCTACCTGGAAAAGTTCTATGAGCAGTATATGGAGGGAGAGCCAATCAACGATATTTTGCGGGAGATTGCACGAATCAGGGAGGAAAATGATGTGAAAAACGAGTTTGATACGAAGATGGTTACAAAGCTGGAGCTCTGCAGGAACAAGATCATGCCAAGACTGGTGGGAGCCGGACTGAATAAGGAGCTGCTGAAACAGAGACCCCATATCCTGATCGAAGACCTGGCAGTGGTGTTTTGCGTGAATCTGGAATGCAGTGCAGATGGAACCGCAAGCATTCCGATCAGCAATCAGATGGCAGAGACCTGGGGGACGACTGCAGACGATCTGTACCAGATCGCAGTCGATAACATGAAACAGTCCAAAATTGGACTGTTTCAGTCTATGAGCACGGTGATGAAGGAGATGATGTATCCAGATCTGCTTGCAAAATGTGACGGAGATACGGAAATGGCAGAGCGCATGTGCAAAGAGATGATGCCGCCGGAAGACCGTATGTATATTCTGACCAATATTTACAAGGTCAACGGCGCATCCATGCTGCTGGACAGCGACATGATGCAGAAAGTCATGGAAGAAGTCGGTTCCGACTTCTTCATTCTGCCTTCCAGCATCCATGAGGTGCTGATCGTGCCTGCAGACAGTGGCATGCAGAGCAGTGATCTTGAAACCATGGTCCGGGAAGTGAATGATACGGAAGTATCGGATACGGAGATCCTCAGCTATCACGTTTACAGATATTCCATGGAAAACGGAATCCAGATTGCATAAATCACAGTGGCTGCGCTACCGGCATGACGGGCAGAAAGGAGTGTCTCACTTGACAAATCAGCAGATCATTGCCAGTGTGGCAGTGGAAAAAGGAATTTATACGGCACAGGAGATTGAGGAGATGTGTGAAGCGGGACGGGACATTCCGCTTCACACCCTGCAGGGATGG
>JAFOYD010000057.1 GCA_017391545.1 Lachnospiraceae bacterium | reverse complement strand
GTTCCGGCTGACTTTCCTGTCACTATTGCTTTCACTTTACAATTTTTTTCGGTAACTTTTTCAACAGATGCTACTGTAGAATCACTGGAATTCCATACCACATCCTGTGCGTTCTTTGTCGCACCGCTTGTAGTTGCCTTTAGCTCAACTGTGTTTGTTGATGTTCCACCACAATAGATTGTAGCGCTTTTCTTGTTAAGATTGATGGAAGCGTTTACTACCTTTACTGTACAACTAAGATATGTACCTCCAACGCGTGCCTGAACCTTTGCAGTTCCTGCCTTTAATGCAGTCACCGTTCCAGTCTGGTCTACCTCTACAACTTTCTCATTAAATGACACCCATGTCGGCGTCTTACCGGTTCCTGTGACCGTAAGCTTCATCTCATCGCCTACGTTCATCGTTGCCTTGTCTGTGCTAATGACGATCTTGTTCTCTTCTGCAGCATTAACATTAATCTGTACCACTGACAGAAGCATTACCATCATAGCCATCAGCATCAGCTTTAATCTGCTTCTCACTCTTGTTCCTCCTTATATCATTAATAGTTTATGTTACCTCACTAATGCTATCGGAAATGCACTATAAAAAATATCATTTCAATTGCAAAAATATCAAATTCATGTCATTTATTGTGCATTGATGCAAAATACGTGAATTGTACCTAATTAAAGCATTTTTTCTTGTTTAATTTACCAATAGACGAATTTTTACGAATTTTTCACGCTGAACATATCAAAATCTTGTATTGATTCAAAACGAAAAAATGCCCCAACAGCCGAAGCTCCGAGACATCTTCTCAATAGTGTATTACAAATTAGAGAGGTTTGCTTAAATAAGATATTTGTCCAGAACTGCAAGTTCTTCTCCACAGTTACCGCGTGCAACAAGCTCCAGCGGTTTGGACAAATTCAAACTGTAAATTCCCAGGATTGATTTGGCATCTACCACGTATTTGCCAGAAATCAGATCCAGCTCATCGTCCAATGTCATGGCATCATTCACAAACTGTTTTACTTCGTCTGTGGATTTCAGCGCAATCGTCATTTTCCTTTCCACAATATTTCCTCCAATCCCTGAACCGATTATTAACCCTTTACGCCGCCAAGTGCCACACCCTGTACGATGTGCTTCGAAAGAAGCAGATATACCAGAATAACCGGGAATATTGAAAATGCAATCATCATGTAAACCTGTCCCATATCAAACTTCAGGAAATCTGCACCTCTTAACTGGGCCAGAAGAATCGGTAATGTCTTCTTCTCGTTCGTATGTAAGATCAATGCCGGTGTGAAGTAATTATTCCAGCTTCCTACGAATGAGAAGATTGCCTGTACAGCAATCGCCGGTTTCAAAAGCGGCAGAACGATGCTGTTAAAGGTACGGAATTCTCCGGAACCATCAATTCTTGCAGCCTCTACCAAGGATAATGGTAACGCACTATCCATGTACTGCTTGATATAGAAAAATGTTACAGGTGCAGCAATTGATGGAATAATCAATGGCCAGAATGTATCGTCCATACCCATTCTATCGACCAACTTAATGAAACCTAATGCATTACACTGTGTCGGAATCGTCATAATCAACAGAATAAATGTGAACATGAATTTCTTTAACTTGAAATCATATGCATGAATCGCATACGCTGTCATTGCAGAGAAGTACGTTGTCAGTACAGCACAGGATGCAGCAATGATCAGGGAGTTGATCATACCCTGTATAACAGGGAGAGAACCATGAAAAATATTGTAAAGATTCTCAAGCGCATGTGTGCTTGGTAATATGGTAAATCCTTTTGTCAGCTCTGAATGTGATCTGGTACAGTTGATAAACAACACATAGAACCAGAACAGGCATAAAAATGATACGATTGCCAAAACGATATAGGATACTGTTCTGCGGCCATTGATTCCAAGTCCGCCACTAACACTCTTTTGATTCATACTGTTTTACCTCCTAACTCCTTCTCATTAATCTTTCTTATCTGTAATCTTATATACGATGATACTTAAAATACCGGTAATGATGAACAGAATCACTGAAAGTGCTCCACCCATACCGTAGTTCTTGCTCAATAAGTGTCTGTTCAGATACATGATCAGTGTCATACATGAACGGGATGGATTACCAGTCTGGTTCGTTAAAATCTGTGGTACATCGAACATCTGAAGACCACCGATCAGGGATGTAATTAATGTATAAACCAGGATCGGTCTCAGTAATGGTAATGTGATCTGGAAGAAAATCTGTCCCGGCTTTGCACCGTCTACCTGAGCTGCCTCAAATAAAGCCGGATCAATGCCCATCATACCTGCCATCAAAAGAATCGTTGTATTACCAAACCACATAATGAAGTTCATAAATGCAATCAGCGTTCTTGTCGACCATACATGACCAATGAAATCGTATCGCTCTGTAATAATGCCCAGATTCAACAGAATATCGTTGATCGGACCAGTTGTTGAGAACAAGGTAAAGAACAACATTGCAAAAGCGGATGCCATGATCAGGTTCGGCAAATAGATAACGGTCTTGAAGAATCGCTGTCCCTTTAACCGAAGGCTTGGATCTGAGAACCATGCAGCTAATACCAAAGAGACAATAATCTGCGGAACAAATCCCATGATCCACATAATAATTGTATTCTTTGCATAAATCCAAATATCAGGTGTGCTTAATAATTTCTTGAAATTCTCCAGTCCTACAAAATTGGGTCCGATCTGATTCAGACCTGACTGATAACACTCAAAAAAGCTGTTATAAAATGTTGTAACTAGTGGAATCAATGAGAAGATCAAATAGGTAACCACAAATGGAATCAAGAATATGTATCCCCATTTGTTATATTTGACTACATTGCTCTTTTTCTTCATACAATTTTCCTCCTTTTTGTCGCAGGTTAACTGCAAATCCAAAATTCGCAGCACTCTATATATTTGCTGCAAATTTTGCATTTTCAGTTTATGCAGGACTGTACTGTAGTGTACAGTCCTGATTAACTTCAAGTTGACAAACCTGCAACTAATTATTGGTATTTAATATCAAAACTGACTCAAATGATAATTAGTATGTAAGTTCAGGATATCTTTCTGTCATAGCCTTGTAGAAGATATCAAGAGCTTCTTCCTTAGTAGCTGTCGCACCCTTGATGTAGTCTGTGATTGCTGCCTGGAAGTCAATATGGAAACCGGAATCATATGCGCAAAGGTTGCTTAAATCTACCTTTTCAACACCTGCTGCAAAGATACCAAGTGCATTCTGTCCGCCAAGAACTGCGCTTCCGTATGTTGTATCAGCTGCCATAGCGCTCATAACGTTCTTATTGTTAGCGAAGTCATCACACTGCTTAACGATTTCTGTCATGATTTCTTCGTCTGTAGTTAACTTAAGGATGATGTCTTTAACAAGTGATGCATTGTCTGTTCCTGTAGCTGCACAGATCCATGTGCCACCCCAGAAGAATCCCTGTGGTCCTACGGCTGCACCCCATTTACCCTGGTTTGCAACACTTCCTTCAACGTCTGCTGCCATACAGAAGTTAACTAACCAAGCTGGTCCAAAGTAGCAGAATACTTTTCCATCAGGATAGAATCCCTTGTTCCAGTCATCACTCCACATTGCATGGCATCCTGTCTCGCCTGCATCGTACATAGCCTTTGAGTCATCAACCCACTTCATAATATTGTCATCAATATTGATCTTGCCATCAACGACACACTTAGAAGAAACGTTGTTTGAGTATACACGGTATGTATCTAATACAGAAGAAGTCATGTAGTATCCGGCATCCTTCATCTTCGCTGCTGTCTCGTTAAAGGTATCCCAGTCTTTTACGTATTCCTGTACTTCGTCCGGATCTTCTGTTCCAAGTACCTCAAGAGCTACGTCTCTGTTGTAGAATAAAGCACCAGGACATCCCTGCCATGAAGAACCCTTTACAACGCCGTTAGAGTCTGTAACAACGTCCTTTGTATACTGATACTGGTTTGCCATGTCTGCTTCTGTGATACCAAGATCTGCCATAGACATTGTGAAATCTGTATCAACATACTTTAATGCATAGTCAGCCTCTAATAAGAAGATATCGATCTTATCATCATCTGCTGCGTCTGCCTGCTTCATCAGTGTAGCATCCAGATTGTTCTGGTAAGCGTTGTCATCGGAAGGAGTAATGTTCCAAACAACATCTACATCACCGATCTTACCATGTGTTGCATCTACTTCTTCATATCCAGGATAGAAATCTGTAACACGTGACTTGAACTCTTCGTTCCATACATAGATGTTAAGAACCTTTCCTTCATCCGCTGCTGTGTCAACTGCTTCTGCTGTCTCGCCAGCTGCTGCATCGTCTGTCGTTGCTGCAGGTGTCTCTGCTGCTGTGTTTGTGTCAGCTGCAGGTGCCTCTGCCGGCTTGCTACCACAGCCTGTCAGTGCTGATGCGATCATGGATGCTGCCAAAATGCTGCTAAGTAATTTTTTCTTCATTGTAATTCCTCCCTGTTATTGTATAGGATTTTGTTATTTCTTGCAGATGTATCTCTGCTTTACAATATGCATTATAGTACCCTGACACGTTATCTTATATAAAATCAGTTGCAAAAATATCAAAATCATGACCTAATCAAAAAACATATCATCTTTTTTATATAACGGACTGGTATTTGTATTTCCCATCAAACAACAAAGAGGTGCAAACACCATATTTCTACGGCATTTACACCTCGCACCTAACTCACATCTGTCGATATATCAATTTTTTATAATGTAAACTGACAAATCAGTTCATTTAAGTTAACTGCCTGCGCAGAAAGCTCTTCACTGGTCGCAGAGGACTCCTCTGCAATTGCAGAGTTGGACTGCACGACCTCAGAAATCTGATTCACCCCTTGTTCTGCCTGCAACATTGCTTCTGCCTGAGCTTTTGCAAACGCATTTGCGCCTTCACATACGCCGGCGATTTTCTTCATGCCTTCAACGACTGTCTCAATGGATGCAGATACCCGTTCTGCCGCCCTGTTACCTCCGTTAATCTCCTGCAGAGCACCTTCAATCAGTTCTCTGGTATCAACAGCCGATTTCGTGCTCTGCTCTGCAAGCTGCCTGATTTGATCAGCAACAACAGAGAACCCCCGCCCTGCTTCACCGGCTCTTGCAGCCTCAATAGACGCATTCAGCGAAAGCAGATTTGTCTGCGATGCGATATCTTCAATCTCGGAAATAATGTTTCCAATTCTCTTGGAAGTCTCATTGATCCGCTCCATCGCATGAACCATTGTCTCCATTTCGGAGCGGCTATGATCAGACTCCTCTGCATACATTTTTGCCTCATCAAAAGCATCACCTGCACTTTGAGCAAGAATCTGAATATTTCCTGCAATTGTCGTGATTGTCGCCTGAAGCTCTTCCACTGCACCAGCCTGTTCTGTGGCGCCTTCTGCCAGACTCCTTGAAGCTTCTGAAAAATTCTCTGCGCCTGATGAGACCTGTGAGGAAGACTCCTCAATCGACTGCAGTGTCGCCCGCATCTGATCTCTCATAGTACGCATGGAACTGCGCAGTTTCTCAAAATCACCTGTATACATTTCGCCTGCTTTTGAACTGACTGCATAATTTCCACTTGCCATCTCGCTCAGAAGTTCTCCCACATCATTGATAATGACATTTAAGGTCGTCGCCATGCTGCCTGCTTCTTTTACCATTTCGGCAACTTCGTCCTCTGTCTCAACCTCCGGAAATGGTGCCGCCAGATCTCCAGCCGCAAAAGTCCTGAATCTTTCAATCAACGCATTGAGCGGTGTAATGATTCCCTGCGCCACCTTCTTTCCGACTTTTATGGAAGCAACGGTCACTGTCGCTATGATGGCAAACAGAACGACTGCAAGAACAATGCTGATAATAGACAGTGCCTTTGAAAGTGCATTCCCCTGAGTCACATTGATTTCCATAAGTCTGCTCAGTTCATCATAGATCACGTCATACTGCGGATCCAGTTCTTCGACCGTCATCGTCTGCGCATACTTTCTGAATTCCAGAACAGCATTTGCCCCCATCGAAACGATTTTCTCATCGCACTCCCAGTACGTTTCCAGTTCCCTTGCTATATTATCATACAGTTCCTGCTCTTCCTCCGTTGTGAGCGTTTCCTTTACCGCTGCAAAACAGTTGTCAAATTCGGCTTTCTTTTCTTCCCGCACAGCCATGACCGATTCTACGACAGCCTCGCCGGAGTAGCCGATTATGGCACGTGTGGCAGATCTCGCATCTGCAAAAGCCACCATTGCCTTTCCGATATCCCCCTGCGAGAAACCGTAATTGACCAACGCATTTGAATAGCTGAAAGCCATGATAATCATTGCTATGATTCCGGTCAGTGCAGTTACTCCCAATGCTACCGAAATGATACGATATGACTTATTTAATCTCTCAGAAATACTTAACTTATCAAACATCGCGTTTCCTCCTTAATTTGTCATTATTTTGCATACCTCTTATTAACATCTCTTATTATCTGTAATTATACTAGTTTCTAAATCCATTGTCTATATTCAAATGATTTTTTAGTTGATTTCAAGTTAATAGTATATTTTTTCAGTTTTTATTTTTACAATTGCAACCACCCCAAAACACAGGAAAAATCCGCATTTGCAGGCCTTATTATGCCTATAGATCCTCTCATTTATATAATCAAAATATCAATTTGTTATTCTGACTTATATTAAATTAGTTGCAAAAATATCAAAATCATGACATAATATATTTAAATTGAATCATCTTTTTTACAGAAAGGATAAGATCACTTATGAAAGATTTGAGAAGTGAATGGTACACACAGGAATTGTCCGACAACGAAGCGGAATCCTTCCACCGCCCCATGGAGGAGGAATATTCCTTTTATACTGCAGTCAAAACCGGCGATATGGACTTTGTAAGAAAAAATCTAAGTCAGGGAGATTTTACAAATCCGGAAGGAATGGGCGTCCTGTCCAAAAATCCGCTGACAAATCTGAAATATCACTTTGTCGTTACGGTCGCCATGATTACGCGCCACTGTGTTGAGGGTGGTCTTGAACTGGAGCAGGCATACCGTCTCAGTGATTTTTATATCTTAAAAATGGACTCCTGTACAACTGTCAAAGCGATTGCTGATCTTCACAAAGACATGGTACTCGACTTTACTGGTAAAATGCTCCTGCTGCAGAAAAACGCAATTATCTCCAAACCCATCGTTCTTTGTACAGACTATATCTACAGTCATATCAATGAGCGCATCACCATCAATGATCTGGCAGATTTCACGGAGCTGTCCCCCAGCTATCTGTCGCGTCTTTTTAAGCAGAATCTTGGCATTTCTGTGAGCGATTATATCCGTGAGAAAAAAATTGAGAAGGCGACAAACCTTCTGAAATATTCTGACATCAGTGTCATTGAGATTGCAAATTACCTCGCCTTCTCATCACAGAGCCACTTCATACAAACCTTTGAAAAATATATTGGACTTACGCCAAAAAAATACCGTGATATCCATTATCACAAAACCTGGTAACGCAAAAATCGGATGCAGTGGCGCATCCGATTTTTTATGATGAAATTTATTACATAACCAGTTCTACTTCATTATTTGCTTCAAGCACATCTGCAGGAATATAATTTCCTTCCATCAGCTTTCCGTTTACGGTCAGTGACTTGCAGCCGGCTTCAACGTGATCCGGATTCTTGACAACGATGTGAAGGTGCTTTCCTCTGAAATCCTTCTCGATTTCAAATCCATCCCAGCTCTTTGGAATCGAAGGTGCAACTTTGAGTCCGCCAAAGTCAGGGCGCATACCCATGATACCCTCAACGCAGCCTACCATAACAGTAGACGCTGTACCTGTCAGCCAGTGTACATGAGAGCGTCCGAAGTGTGGACTTGCCTTTCCTTCTGTGAACTGTCCATAGCAGTATGGCTCAAGCTTACGAATCTCTGCCTTGTCATTCTGTGCTGCAGGAGCATTCTCCATGAAGTATCCAAATGCTCTGTCACCATGTCCGCGAAGTGCCTCTGCAAGGATAATCCACCCCTGTGACTGAGAGAAAATACCAGAGTTCTCCTTTACACCTGCATTGTAGATGACAGCAAGCGCACCATCAAAAGCTTCCAGATGATATGGAGGATCCATGAGCACTGCACCGAACTCTGTATTGAGTCTCTCATAAACCATATTGAGTGCCAGGTCAGCCTGCTCATCTGTCGCAAGACCACTGATGACAGCCCAGCTCTGTGGATTGAGCCACATATTTGCCTCGTTATCCGTGCGCTTTCCGATGACTTCTCCTCTTTCCGTAAAGCCTCTGATGAATCTGTCTTCGTTCCAGCAAAGCTTCTGAATCAGTTCGCCAAGTTCTTTCTGCTTCTCATCAAGATAGCTGATATATTCCGCGTCCTTTTTGTACTCTGCAAACTTCTTAAGAATTGTCATAGCAAAGTAGAACTGAAGTGCCACGAAGGAGGACTCTCCATCCTTTCCAAGTCTCAGACAGTCATTCCAGTCTGCATAGAGTCCGGCAGGCATACCGTGAGGTCCCAAGTGGTTCATAGAGAAATCAATCGCTCTCTTTAAGTGCTCGTATACCGTTCCTTCATCCTTGTTTGCAAAAGGAATGACTTCATCGATAAACGCAAGATTTCCTGACTCTGATACATACTTATATACTGTAGGGAATAACCAGAGTGCATCATCTGCACGATATGCAGGATGGCCTGTTTCCTGTACATAAGAAGCATCATCAGGCGTGTCCTCATGTCCCGGATTGTGTGTGAACTTCACAAGTGGAAGTCCGCCGCCGTTATCAACCTGTGCAGAAAGCATGAAACGAATTTTCTCTAATGCCATCTCCGGTGCAAGGTGAATCACACCCTGAATATCCTGTACTGTATCACGGTATCCGTATCCGTTTCGCAGTCCACAGTAAACAAAGGAAGCAGCGCGTGACCAGATAAATGTCATGAAACAGTTGTATGCATTCCATGTATTGATCATTGTGTTAAACTCTGCACTTGGTGTCTTTACCTGGAAGTGAGAGAGCTTCTCATGCCAGTATGTGATCAGCTCGTTAAGCTCTGCTGCGCATGTCTTTGCCGGATCCTGATAACCTGCAATGATCTGATCCGCTTCTTCCTTATATTTCATGCCAAGAATAAATGCGATTTCCTTTGTCTCTCCCGGCTGTAAAGTAAGAGTAGTTGTCAATGCACCACAGCCATTCTCGTTGTAACTCAGCTCGTTACCAAGATTACCAGTCATGACACCGATCGGATTTGCATAGCTGTGATAACGTCCGACGAACTTCTCCTTATCGCCGCAGTAGGATGCAACAGGTGCTCCTGCAAGTGCAAAGATGCGGTCAAGTGCAAGCTTGTTATCCACCTCATCACCGTCCTCAAGGCCATCAAGGTTTCCATGAATTGTGTGACGAATACGATCTACGTCAAAGGATGTTCTCGTGATGAACAGAGAATACTGAAGGTTTACCTGATCCTGCTCATAATTGTTGTTATTTGTAAACTCCGCATAACCTGTAATGTTGAGGTTTCTTGCAACTGCAGAATTGTTTGTCACTTTTAAGTTCCACACTTCATAAGACTTGTTAAGCGGCACATAGTAAAGTGCTTCCGAATGAATCTCGCTGTAATCAGCAATCATTCTGGTGTAAGCTGTACCATGATGGCACTCGCTCTTGTAGGAATCCAAATCCTTTCCTACCGGCTGCCATGAAGCTGACCAGAAATCCTTACTGTCGTTGTCACGGATGTAGATATAACGTCCCGGCTGGTCAAAGTTGTTAAATACATAGCGAAGGATTCTGCCATTCGCACCGGATTTTGCAAAGCTGTAACCGCCTGCATTATTGGAAATAATCGCACCGTATTCCGGTGATCCCAGATAGTTCGCCCAGGGAGCGGGTGTATCCGGTCTTGTAATCACATATTCTCTTTTCTCATCATCAAAATAACCATACTGCATTGTTTCAATTCTCCTTTTCAATATCATATTCATACTATAATCGCAACCACTGAGTGTCCCTCATAGTTACGAACAAGAATCTTCTGTTCAGCCTAAAACCACAGCAATTACATGTTCCGTATCGTCAAGCTTTTCTATTTCTTCTTTCGCAAGACATGACACATGTGTCATATTTTCCATTTCCATACCATCACAGTCTGCCTTTACAATCCTGTAATCTCCAAATGCAAGTCTGTCAGGATTGTGGTACTTGATGGTAAATGTCTTTTTCATGAAGTTCAGTTTAATTGCCGCATTTCCATCCTCATCAAACTGCTGCGGCATCAGTTTTGGCTCAAGCACAAGATTACCCATCGCGCCCTTTACACCGTATACTTCAGTAATCATCGTCAGCATAAACCAGCTTGCAGCTCCTGTCAGATAATGATACATACCACGTCCGGAAGCGTCGAAGTATTCGGGAACACCCGGGTAGATCTTACTGGTCTCAAAGTCCATCGCTGTCGCAAGCAGTGTTCCCAATGCCTTGTAGCCCTCCTTTACAAATCCACGTTTGTAAAGAGCATTGGCAAACATGACTGTCATGTGGGAGAATACTGCTCCATTTTCCTTCTCACCATAGGCAAATCCGAACATTCTTCCCAGATCAAATTTATCCTCATCAAATTTTGTATTCAGGCGATATCCTCCGACTTTTTCCCTGTAGAGATACTTGTCTGCACTCTGACAGATCTTGGCAGTCATTTCGTCATCGGCTGTGCCGCCCATAATCGCAAATACCTGACTTGTCAGGATCATGCGCACATTGTCGCCATGCACGCCCTCTACCTGATTACCGTTGTTATCGTAGTATCCGTTGAGCCATCCATTGCCTTCCTGATCTGTTACCCACTCTGTCTGTCTGATATGGTTCTTCATCCATTCAGATTTTGCCCTGAGATTCTTTGCAAGCTCTGCAACAGGAACGTTGATTGTCTTTCCGCTCACATTGTGTGCACACGATGCAGCATATCGTGTCAGGACTTCCTTCTTCCATGCAATGTCATCATATTTTTCCACATTATCTGCCAGCAGCTCACCGATTTCCGCGGCAAGTTCAACGCTGTCCTTACCCGTCTCTTTCTGATACTTCTCGAGATATGCTGCCAGATCTGTAAAGTTGTATGCATACGCACTGGTAAATGCCACGCTCTCTCCTCTGTCCGGTGCCATGTCAACAGCATCGTTCCAATCAGCATTTCTCAATCTAATCTGGTTATGCTCTCCAACCTCATAAAATGCACACAACTGCTGCAACAGGATATGCTCAAGGATTGTTCCTGCATAGACGGTTCCGTCTTCGGACTTCTGTTTCATTCCGTATGCATCATTCCACTCCGTATCTGTTGCAAATCCGCGCTGCACCTGACGGTCCTTAAAATAAGGAACCTTTTCGCCCAGAATATTGATGTCTCCTGTCTGGTCAATGTAGAGCTTTGTCGTGAGGAACGGCCAGAAACCATGATCCATCCACACGCGCGTGATGCTGTTTCGGTCTGCCTTGAACTCGCCCTGCTTCTCTCCGATAATCGTTGCATTCGTTCCGTCCATTCTGACACCGCCGTAGTTATCTACGATCATCTGACGCACACCGTCGGGATTCATGAAAAGCAGTGACAGGCAGTCCTGCCAGAGGTCTCGCCAGCCTCTTCCACCTTTTCCATAATCATGATGCGGGAGAAAGGAACAGCCATAGATTCTTCTTAATATCGGCTGGAAGCAGATCCAGCGAAGATAGCTGTCCTCTGCCTTATTTCCTGTCTGAAAGAACACATTGACTTTATCCTGCCAGTACTTTTCCGTTGTCTCGATTGCCGCATGTACTTTGTAATCACTGTCATATGCTTTGATCACATCCTGTATACCTGACATATCCTCGGTTGCACCAATGATAATGGTATAGGATACCTTTTCCTGTGGCTTAAGCTCCACTCTCTGAAATCTCAGACCGCCGAGTGCCTCCTTACCGTCAACAGCATATCCTGCTTTCACACCATCTAGGTTACGTTTCACTGACAACGGTGCGATAAGACTTCCGCCCTCGCCAATAAAGTCTTCCATGACCGGGAAAAAGCTCTCTGGTGTCTCTCCCGTTCCTGATACGCCATATACAAAATATGTCATATTATTTTTCTGATGGCCTCTCTCATCAAAGGAAAGCTTTGGCTTTACTGTAACACCATGCTCTGTGACCCTGATCTGGTGAAGCAGTGATGTGACATGCCTGTGATCCCTGATATTGTCTGCGCTTCTGCCGTAGATCGGAACTGCGGCTGTCGGTGTGATTTTCTGTGCAGTATCAGAAACATTCTTAATGGTCACGCGCATAATTTCAACATTGTGGTCAACAGGCACAAAGCTTGTCACCTTTGCATACAACCTGTACTTTTTCGACTGTCTCTTTACTGTCTGCCACATGAAACCTGCCTTGATGCTGCATTCATCCTGACGCTCTGTGTCCTTATCATACTCTGCCTCTGCCGAAGCACCTGTCGCAGACCAGTCACCAATGCCTTCTACATGGCACCAAAAGTTTCTGGACGATTTATTATTATGTAGATTATCACTGCTGACTGGTTCCATGATAAAAGTATTCTGATCCAGTTTACTGTCGCCTGCAAACGTCGGTGTCACGCTCGACTTGATTCCCTGCTCCCCCGCTACCGGAAAGTAGAGGTAGGTGTAGTTATCCGGATGATCCAATGTAAAAATCTCATCCGAATGTTCAAAATTGATATGGTTCATAATATAAATCCTCCTTGTGGTGCCATATTTGTTGTAATACTAGCATTATCATACAAAATTTTTATCAAATGAAAAATCATAATCATAATAAAAATATCATTTTCATGACCTAATTATTATGGGCAAAAAAAGAAAGCCGTTTCCGGCTTTCCCTCTCTATTTCACAACGCTTTCTCTTCGATGCGATTTTGCCTCATACAGTGCCTCGTCCGATTGCCTGATCAAATCATTAATATTTGCCTCATCACAGTCAAATGCTACAATTCCAATGGATGCTTCCACATAATATGGCTTCTCACAGTGATCATTAAATGATGTCATAATTTGTGCGCTCCTGTGTCGAACGATGTCCGCAAAATTTGCTTTCTCCGTCAACACAACAACGACAAATTCATCACCGCCGATTCTGGCGATCACTGCCTCTTCGGGAAATGCATTGCGCAGCAGCTCCGCAATCGTCTTGATGGCAAAGTCACCTTCCGTATGACCAAACCCATCATTGATCTGTTTCAGATGGTCAAGATCCGCAAAAATCATCATGCCGCTTTTTCCGGGATTACGCTCGATCAGCTCCATCGCCTGCTCCATAAACCCACGCCTGTTCAGCAGACCTGTCAATTCATCCGTCTCGGATATAAAATTCAGCAGCCTATTTTTTTCCTGGATGATATTCAATGTTTTTTCCAACTCTTTTTTCGAATTTGCAACCTCCAAATTCAGGTTCGCCAGATAAAAGAGCGTGCCAATCTGCAAGCTGCACTTCTGCCAGAAGACATTGTCCTTAATATCGGAATCCATCAGTATAATTCCAAGCTGTATATTGTCATGAAAAAGCGTATATCCGCTAAAAAATCGTCTCTGCTCTGACTGCATAAGGGATACCATACCCTGATCATCCGAAATCGGCTTTCTGTCCTCCGGTTCGACATAGATCATTTCTTTTTCATCGAATCTCGCTACCAGATTCAGTTTCTGCTCCGCCTTCTTTAGCTGTGTATTGTCTGCATCACAGACAATCGGCTGTTCGAACAAGTACAGATAAAAACTTCTGACTTCCATGGACTTCATACGTTTCATGATTGTCATCACGACTTGTCTATAATCTTCAATGCTTTCAGGCAGATTAATCCCTCTGATCAGGATTGGTATCATCCACGTCCGCATTTTTTCTTCATCAAGTTCCCTCTGATACTCAATATATGCCTTTACCATATCTCGTCCGTCCAACATGTCACTTTCTGAGCATTCTCTACATCCACAGGATTGTCGTCCTACAAAGTATGACGGAATGATTTTTGACGGAACTTTTTCGCCCTCACAGATTGCCTTTGCAGTCAAAACAGCATCCGTACATATTTTCCTCGCATTAAAGGAGACACTTGTCAATGCAGGTGTCAGCAGCCGTGCATCCTCGGTATCATCATATCCTGTCACCGCGATTCCACCCTCTCCCACCGCAATCTCATGCTCTCCCAGAACCTGATAGCAGCATTTTGCCATACTGTCATTCGCACAGACAATGGCATCAATCTGTTGATTGTGCGCGAGCAGATATTCTACCTGTTCCTCCACATGCTCTGAAAAGTCACCCTTCGCCATCATTGTGACTGGGACTTCAAGATGATTTTCGCGCATAACTTCAAGAAATGCTTTCTTTCGCTCATCACTGTCACGATTCCCTTCAGGGCCACTGATATAAGCGATTTTCTGATATCCATGATCTTGTATCAAATGGCGGACACACTGTCTCATCCCTGCATCGTTATCATATGCATAGCAAGGGACACCCTCCCTGTCCACAAGATCCTCCAGAATGACACACGGAATCCCCTCAAACTGATTTAAAAACACATCCATATTCTGAATCTGTTTAAAGATTGCCAGACAGCCATATGTAATAATCAATGCATCCGGCTTTAAATATCTGACGTAATCATGGACAGAATTGAATTGTTCCCGATAGACACCCTCGAGTTCATCCCCGATAAATCTTTCAAACTTCTTAGAAAGCTGCTGTCCTGCCATAAAAACAAGATTGACATCTGCCAAAGCTGCACCTTTATTGAACCCCTTAATCTGGTCTCTGGCATATGTCGACTGTGTATCACCTAGTAATATCGCAATTGTAAGACGTTTCCCCTTCACGAACACAGCACCTCCTTAAATTCATGGTAGCTACTCAATATAAAAAACCACGTAACTATTCAGTACCCTCATAGTTACGAGCACAAATTCATGCAAAATTTGCTTCGCAAATGAATTTGTGCTTGCTACCATTACTCTTTCTCACGGTCAGCGCAGTAGATGCGCAGACCTGCTGAACAGTTACAAAGCCACTATTTATTTAATCTTACCATATATTGCAACTTAAATTCAATAAAATTAGTACATTTGTCTGTTTTTATCTTCTGTTCAGCGTTTTTAATTGATAATTATTCTTTCCGGCAGACTTTACATCATAGAGCGCCTTATCTGCCTCTGAAAAAAGCTGTTCCACAGGCGTAATTTTTTCTGCATACACACCACCAAGACTGATGGATATGTGATGCTTATTTCCTTCAAAGGTAAGTTCTGTATTCATTGCAGAAACAAGATTCTTGAGCACTTCATCGGCCTCCTCTTTCAACACACCAAACATGCAGATTACAAATTCATCCCCGCCAAAGCGCGCAGTTATGATATTGTCAGAGGAAATCTCAAGAAGTCTGTTGCCCAGATACTTTAACGCTTCATCACCACCCAGATGACCGAGCGTATCATTGACTGCCTTAAAATTATCCAGATCAAGCACCGCATAGACCATCGAAACATTGTGTGGGTAGCTTTGCATGCGCTCTGCCACCTGTTTCTCAAAACCGATTCGATTATAAAGTGTTGTCAGCGCATCCCTGTTGGCCCGATCCTGTATCTTCTTTTTCTCCTCTACCGTCTGTTGCACATTGACCAGCTTCCCAATCACATGCTCCGGTTGATTTTTATTCCCCATAATGCGATACGCTCTCATGCAGTACCACTGTGTGTCCTGATTCTTGTCTATCAGCTCAAAAGGGCTGGTATTGGTCGCATCCTGTTCTTTGCTCTTGATAAATTGCATCAGGAATTGTTCCAAAGGCGCATCCGGATGATTGCATTCTGATAATCTGATATTCTCACCAAATCCAAACCTCTCATTGAATTTCTGATCGAAATGAATATTGTCTGATTTATATTCATACTCAAAAACATATTCGTCTGTCAACTGCGACAAGATTTCATATCGTTTTGTATCAATTTCATGTTTTCTTTTACTGCGTTCCTTTTCATAGCGAATCAGGAAAACAACACCAAGGATAAATATCAGTAACAACATACAGAAGATACTTGCACTGATTGGGTTTTCCTCAATGTATCGTTTTAATGTTACCTTTCTCTGATCAAAATCCATGTATTGCATCAGAGACATCTCCATACTTTCCTCTGGAATACTATAAATACATTTGTTGCAAATGGAGATCAGTCTGGTGTCAACATCCTTGGAAAAACCCAGACAATATCTGGATTTCTGCGTAAGCGGAATCAGCGTCACATCTGAATAATTGCCAGCCTTCAGATAATAATTGGCACTATAATAATTCAGCACCGAAAAATCCACCTGATTGCTGTTAACTGCACCAAGCAGCTCCGGGTAGGTGTCAAATGAAATCGATTGTGTCTCGCCCGCCACATGGATCGTATTCTTTTCCCCGTGAAGATATCCCTGACTGCTTCCTTCCAGGTTCTCGATATCCACCGCATCAGATTTCAAAATAATATTAGACAGTTCCAGGTAATCCTTGGAAAGCTTAATGTCAGCCGCATATCCATTTGTGCTCTCAATACCTGCAACAAGATCAATCTTTCCTGCCTGCAAATCCTCAATCATGCTTTGTGTGTCCATATATGCTTTGTACTCAAAATACAGCTGCGTATTATCCTGTATCGTTTTACATATGACACTGGAC
>JAFOYD010000056.1 GCA_017391545.1 Lachnospiraceae bacterium | reverse complement strand
CCTTGATGCATTTAACGGCTGGCAGCTTGTAAAGGAGCTCAAGAAAGCAACAGGACTTCCCGCAGCGACCTCCTTCAAGCATGTATCTCCTGCAGGAGCAGCAGTCGGACTTCCTCTGAACGAGATTGAGAGAAAGATTTACTGGGTAGATGACATGGGTGATTTATCGCCACTTGCAAGTGCGTATGCAAGAGCCAGAGGCGCAGACAGAATGTCCTCTTTCGGCGACTTCATCTCACTTTCAGATGTATGTGATGTTGATACGGCAAAGCTGATCAAGCGTGAAGTATCAGACGGAATCATTGCTCCTGGCTATGAGCCGGAGGCACTTGAAATCTTAAAGGCAAAGAAAAAGGGCAATTATGCAGTCATCAAGATCGATCCTGACTACGTTCCAAATCCGATCGAGACAAAGGATGTCTATGGTATTACTTTCGAGCAGGGAAGAAATGAGCTTGTGATCAATGATGAGCTTTTTGCAAATGTTGTGACGGAGAACAAGGAAATCCCTGAGCAGGCAAAAATCGACCTTGCCATCGCTATGATTACCCTGAAATATACACAGTCAAATTCTGTATGCTATGTAAAGGGCGGACAGGCAATCGGCATCGGTGCAGGACAGCAGTCCCGTATTCACTGTACCAGACTTGCAGGCAGCAAGGCAGACAACTGGTTCCTTCGTCAGAATCCAAAGGTGCTCAACCTTCCGTTCAAGGAGAAGATCGGACGTGCCGACAGAGACAATACCATCGATGTATATATGAGTGATGATTACATGGACGTACTTGCGGACGGTACATGGGAGAACTTCTTCACAGAAAAGCCGGAAGTGTTCACAAGAGAAGAGAAGCGTGCTTGGCTTGACCAGCTGACAGATGTAGCGCTTGGTTCCGATGCATTCTTCCCATTTGGCGACAATGTGGAGAGAGCACACAGAAGCGGCGTGAGATATATCGCACAGCCGGGCGGTTCCATCAGAGATGATAATGTCATTGAAACCTGCAACAAGTACAACATTGCGATGTGCTTCACAGGCATCAGACTGTTCCATCACTAATCATAGTTAAAAATTCTGGACTTCTTTCCGTTTTCGGACGAAAGAAGTCCTTTGTGTTAAAAGACAAAGGCGGTGAAGAACGTGATACAGGAGATTAAGTCAGGTATCTACCACAACGAATATCGGGAACAAAGCCCGGAAAAAGGTGATTACATCATGTTTGCACAGGGACGCAGCATCTTGATGCGCAAAGCGTCAGAGGATATCGCGTATCTGCATTTTGAAGAGATTCCGACACAAATGAGCTATATCTACTTATTCCAGATTAACATCAATGGAAAAATGCAGAAATTCTTTCTCGGAGAATCGGGCAAACTGCCACAGAGCATCATGAACGACTATACATATGAGCCACAGAATGTGTTCCGCACGAAGGGACCGGATTATATGGCGTTTGCAGGTATCACAGCCTGCCAGCTGGCAAACTGGTATGCGGCGACCAGATACTGCGGTACCTGTGGAATGGCACTTGTGCATGATGGCAAAGAGCGGATGATGCGCTGTCCGAAGTGCAACGCCATGCATTATCCAAAAATATCCCCCGCAGTGATTGTGGGAGTGATCGACAAAGAACAGGAACGAATCCTCATGACAAAATACGCAGGGCGTGATTACAAAAAGTATGCCCTGATTGCGGGATTTTCGGAAATCGGAGAGACAGCAGAGGATACCGTCAGGCGCGAAGTCATGGAGGAGGTCGGCATAAAGGTAAAAAATATCCGCTACTACAAGAGTCAGCCATGGTCCTTTACGGATACACTTCTGCTAGGCTTTTACTGTGAGCTTGACGGCGATGACCGGATTCAACTCGACCAGGAGGAGCTTTCCATAGGGCAGTGGCTCCGCCGAGATGAAATCCCCACAGAATATGATGGCATCAGCCTCACAAATGAAATGATCATGCGTTTCAAAAATGGTGAAGAGCATTAAAAAAACAGCTTTAACAAGCTGTTTTTTATGCCGGTGGCCGGACTTGAACCGGCACGAGGTTGCCCCCGTCAGATTTTGAGTCTGATGCGTCTGCCATTCCGCCACACCGGCTAGTGTAACGTATGTCGTAACGACAAGGATTATATTAACACATTATGACCGTTTAGGCAAGTAAAATTTTCAAAAAATATGCAAAAAATGAAAAGAATTGAAATATCCTCTTTAAAAATACCTTATTATAGTGTATTATTATTGAGTAAATAATTTATGGTAACTTTTGAAAAAATGAGGGTATCAATGGATTGTAAGGAAGTACAGCGCTGCATCCATTTATTTTTAAAGGACGAGTTGGATGGCGCTACAGCACAGAAATTTGTTGAGCATGTACGCTCCTGCAGTGAGTGTATGGAGGAGCTGACGATAGAGTACCTTTTGCTGGAAGGCATCAACAGGCTTGAAAATGCAGATGATATTGACGTGCAGAGTGAATTGGAGGAGAAGCTGGATCGTATTCTCAAGCGCAGAAAGATCCAGATGCAGTTCAAAGCCGGTCTTTTTTTGGCTGCATACCTGTTGTTGTGCATATTTTTGTTAGGAGGGGTTTAGGACTGAATGAGTAAGATTGTAGTGGCTGATGGCATGGGTATTTTGCAGAAGGCATTTTATGGGATGCCGATTCGGACTGCCAATGCAGTACAGGGGTTTCTGAATGTACTGTCTCAGCTATTGGATGAGGAGAAACCGGAATATCTGACAGTGGTTTTCGGTGCCGGTTCTCAGGAGCAGGAAAGAGAGCCTGTGGTTTCGTTGAGCGAGCAGATTTCCATGCTGAAAGAGAGGCTGGCTTCGATGGGGGTGCATCTCATTGAAAGGGAAGATCATGACACAGCCGATATCATGGGAACACTTGCAAGGCTTTCACATAATGCAGGACTGGAGGTTGTCCTGCTTTCAGCTGACAGAAGACTTTTGCAGCTGGTATCGCCACAGATTAAGGTCTGTATCCCTGTGACCAAAGGCGCAGTGAGACAACTGCAGGTCTTTGATGCGGCAGGAGTTGAGGAAGCCTTTCGGATCACACCGGAGCAGATGGTCGATCTGATGGCGCTTGCAGAGGTGCCGGGAGCAGGAGAAAAGTCTGTAACAGAGCTTTTGAATAATTACGGCTTGATGGAAAATATCTATGACCATATCGATGAGATATTGCAAAAAAGCATCCGGGAAAGCCTGTTAGATGGCAGAGAATTAGCAGAGCAGAACAAGTCGAAGCTGTTCATTCATACAAATGCAGAGATTCAGACTTCTTATGATCAGGCGGGGCTTGATCAGATGCTTGTATCTGGGATGAGGATGGCTGAGGGATTTGAAACAGGCGCGGTTCAGAGCGCGCAGGTTCCCAGGGTCAATATTGAAAAGGATATCAAGGTTCGTGAGCTGACGACATTGGAAGCTGTCACCAAAGCGTTTGATACGGCATTGAATCATAAACATGCGGCAGTGCGACTGATTAATATAAAGGCAGAAAGTGCAGGTGGTCTCGGTGCAAAGGCAGATGGTCAGCTGTTCCTGCAGCTTGAGGAACAGGCGGACAGTTTTGGGTGTATGCTGTGTGGAGGCTCTGACAATGCGACAGAGGTTTTCCTGATCGAAGCGTCAAATACAGTGCCTAAAGAGGAAATCATGCGTCGCATAAGTACGCTGCTAACAGCAGAACAGATGTCAGTTTCGGCATTCGATGTCAAAAATGACTATCAAAGTATGGTCACAGAGGAAATTGACAGGAAGCTTTCTTCACATGAGATTACCCGAAATGTATTTGACTGCAAGGTTGCAGCATACCTGTTAAATCCACTTAAGAGCGATTATTCGATACCGGATGTGGCAGGTGAATACCTGAATATCATGCTTTCAAAGTGGAGTGATGTGTTCGGGAAGGCAGATTTTGCGACAGCATATCGCAGTCAGAGACAGGAATGTCTGGAGTATATCGCAAAGGAAACCTATATTCTGCATATTGCGCAACCGATTCTGGAGCGCTCACTTGCACAAAGTGGCATGGATAAGCTTTTCAGAAATCTGGAGATGCCGCTTACGTATGTGCTGTCTGATATGGAACGGGAAGGAATCCTTGTAAAGCCGGAGGAGCTGAAGCTATACGGTGAAGTGCTTGGAGAGAAAATCGTATCGCTTGAACAAAAGATTCACGCTGAGGCAGGGGTAGATTTCAATATCAATTCGCCTAAGCAGCTTGGAGAGATTTTGTTTGAGAAAATGCAACTGCCGGGAGGCAAGAAGACAAAGACGGGCTACTCGACAGCTGCGGATGTGCTGGAAAAACTTGCACCGGATTATCCGATCGTAAGTGACATTCTCGAATACAGAGGGCTTACAAAACTCAAGTCCACGTATGCGGATGGTCTTGCGGTATATATTGATGACGACAACAAAATACACACCAATTTTAATCAGACGATCACAGCGACCGGAAGACTGAGCTCCACGGAGCCGAATCTTCAGAATATACCGATGCGCATGGAGCTGGGCAGACGGATTCGAAAGGTGTTCGTACCACAAGAGGGCTGTGTTTTTATGGATGCCGATTATTCTCAGATTGAGCTCAGGGTACTGGCACATATGTCGGATGACAAGCAGTTGATTGAAGCGTATCAGATGGAACAGGACATTCACCGGATCACAGCGTCCAAGGTGTTCAACACGCCGTTTGAGGAGGTCACTGACCTGCAGAGGAGAAATGCCAAGGCGGTCAATTTCGGTATCGTATATGGCATCAGCTCCTTTGGGTTAAGTCAGGATTTAAGTATTTCACCAAAAGAAGCAAGGACTTATATTGATGAGTACTTTAAGACGTATCCGGGTATCAAGAGTTTTCTTGACAAAATGGTATCAGATGCGAAGGAAAAGGGTTACTGCGAAACGCTTTTTGGCAGGCGCAGACCAGTTCCGGAGCTAAAGTCTACGAATTTCAATCAGCGTTCCTTTGGTGAGCGTGTTGCCATGAACTCGCCGATTCAGGGAACTGCGGCAGACATCATTAAATATGCCATGATCAATGTGTATGATGCATTGAAAGCAGAGGGGTTGAAATCCAAGCTGATTCTGCAGATTCATGATGAACTGCTGGTTGAGGTACGGCAAGACGAGGTTGATGAAGTCCGGGAAATCCTGACAAGAGAAATGCAGAATGCATGCGAACTGGCAGTGAAGCTCGAGATCGATCTGCATACAGGTACGGACTGGTATGAGGCAAAGTAGGAAATGAAGATAATAGGAATTACAGGTGGAGTCGGAGCCGGAAAGACGCAGGTGCTTTTGTATATCGATCAGCATTATAAGTGCAGGATCATCAGAGCTGACGAAGCGGCGCATCTGCTCTATGAGCCCGGTCAGGAGTGCTACAAAAAGCTGGTAGCGCTGCTTGGTGATTCGGTTTTGTGTGCAGACGGCTCGATTGATAAGCCAAAGATGGCAGCCACGATTTTTGCGGATCAGACACTTTTGGAGAGTGTCAACAAAATTGTGCATCCGGCGGTGAAACAGTATATTTTACAGCAGATTGCATATGAAAAAGAGAAAAACGAAGTGGATTACTTTTTTATAGAAGCTGCATTGCTGATCGAAGAACATTATGATCAGATTGTAGATGAATTATGGTATATCCATTCGGATGTGGCGGTACGTGAGAAACGACTTGCCGAAAATAGAAATTACAGTGCTCAGAAGACGGCAGATATTATGAAGGGGCAGCTTAGTGAGGAAGAATTTCGGAAGCACTGCAAGGTCGTCATTGTGAACAATGGCGATTTAGAGGAAACTTATCAACAGATTAGAAATATCATGGGGGATTGAAGATGAATCAGACAAAAATAAATGGAGAAGAACTTGTATTTGGACTTGATATCGGCACAAGAAATGTCGTTGGTACAGTAGGCTATAAGCAGGGCGAGCGTTTTATCGTCGTTGCACAGGAAATTCGTGAGCATCAGACACGTGCCATGCTGGATGGACAGATTCACGATATTAACAGAGTGGCAGCGACAATCGCTGATGTCAGACAATCACTGCAGAACAAGACAGGAATGACTCTTGATGAGGTATGTATCGCAGCAGCAGGACGTGTGCTTAAGACGATGAATGTTCATTTTGACCTGGAACTTGACAAGGAAAGGAACGTCACAAAGGATGATTTGAACACACTCGTTTCGATGGGCGTTGAAAAGGCATATGCTGAATTTCAGGAGAAAAATGATACAGATATGCAGTTTTACTGCGTGGGCTATTCTATCGTAAAACACTATCTCAACGGTATGTGGATGGGACAGCCGGAGCATCATAAGGCAAAAAATATTGGCGCTGACATGATTGCGACATTCCTTCCTGATGATGTGGTTGATGGCCTGTACAGTGCGGTTGAGATTGCAGGACTGAAAGTTGCAAATCTTACACTGGAGCCGATTGCCGCCATCAGAGTTGCGATTCCTGAAAAATTCAGACTGTTAAATATTGCAATGATCGATGTGGGAGCTGGTACATCAGATATTTCCATCACAAATGACGGAAGCGTGATTGCATTTGGCATGCTTCCACAGGCGGGCGATGCGCTTACCGAGCTTCTGGCAAAGACATGTCTGATTGATTTTGCTACAGCGGAAAAGATCAAGAAGGATGCGACAAAGCACGAGAAAATCGTATATGAAGATATCATGGGATTAGAGCAGACGATCACGGCTGAGGAAGTATTGGAAATCTGCAAGCCGGAGATCGACAAGATGGCAAAATGCACAGCAGATACCATCAGGGAATTAAATGGAGGTGTATCGCCAAGTGCTGTATTCATCGTCGGCGGTGGCGGAAAGGTAAAAGGCTTTGATGAAAAGATTGCCACTGAGCTTGGACTTGACCCGAAACGTGTTGCGCTTCGTGGAGAGGAGATCATGAAAGATGTCGATTTCCCGGAGGGTGCACTGAAGGATTCCACAATCATCACGCCGATCGGTATCTGTCTTACGTATTATGAACAGAGCAATAACTTTATTTATATTAACTTTAATGGTCACAGGATTAAGCTGTATGACAACAATAAGCTTACGGTTATGGATGCAGCGATGCAGGCAGCATTTTCAAGGGAAGGACTTTTCCCAAGACGCGGTCAGGAGCTTCATTATACAGTCAACGGCAAGAGCCGTGTCACAAAGGGTGAGTATGGTGAGAGCGCTCATGTCTATGTCAACAATGAAGAAGTCGATTTAAGCAGCAGCATCAAGGCAAATGATGAGATTGTCATTGTAGAATCGACGGTCGGAAAGAGTGCACAGGAGAAGATTTCAGATCTTGTGGACTACAATGGAAAGCTCACGATGCACATTAACGGTGATGATGTACAGCTTTCGAAGCCTGCCAGAGTCAATGGCAAATCTGTTTCGGAAGAATATCTGATACAGAATGATGATGCAGTAGAGATCGCAGCCTCATATACTCCGGATGAACTGCTTGCTGCGATGGAAATAAAAGCTGAGGACAATGTGCTTTTTGTCAATGGTGAAAGAGCTGATTCAGATGTGCTTCTCACAGGCACTGACATGATTGAAATCAAGAGCAAAGAGGCTGCACTTCAGGAAATCTACAATGCAGCGCAGCAGGAAGCTGAAAAAGAGGCCCGGAAAGAAGCCCAAAAAGAAGCATTCCGAGAGGCTGTAAAGGAGCATGAAGCTGAGGCTGCCAAGGCAGATGAGAATCAGGTGAAAGAGCCAGTGACTGAAGAAGTCAAGGAAACCAAAGCAGTCAACGAAGACAGCAAGACAGAAACAGAAGAGTCAAAGACTGAAGCAGAGAAATCAGAGGCAGAAACAGAGACGGTTCATGTGTTCAAAAACATGAAAGAGAATGTTGCAAAGGAAGAAAAGCAAGAGGAGCAGAAAGAAGCTGCTGATGAATTCAAAAAGATCATTGTAATCGTCAATCAGAAGCCGATCGTTATGCGCGGAAAAGAGAAGTATACCTTTGTTGATATTTTTGATTACATTAACTTTGATACCAGTAAAATGCGTGGAGCTGGTATCGCCACACTTGTAAACGGAAAGGATGCACAGTATACACAGGAGCTCTATAATGGTGACAAGATTGAAGTATACTGGAAATAGTTTTAGAGGTTAGAAAAGATGAAGATGTGCAGTATAGCCAGTGGAAGCAGCGGCAACTGTATCTACATAGGTACGGAAGCGACACATTTGCTGGTAGATGTAGGAATCAGCTGCAAGAGAACGGTAGAAGGACTCAACCAGCTTGGACTTACGGGGAAAGACATTGATGGAATATTGATTACACATGAACATTCAGACCATATCAGTGGTCTGGGTGTGATGTGCAGAAAATTCGGCATACCGATTTATGCGACTGAGGGAACGATCGCTGCGATCAAGAGAGCAAGTAATCTTGGAGCGATTGATGAGACACTGTTTCATACGATTCGGGCTGATGAGAAATTCATATTAAAGGATATAACGGTCAATCCGATGAGAATTTCGCACGATGCAGCGCAGCCGGTGGCATACAGGTTTCAGTATGGAAACAAGCGCATGGCGATTGCAACGGATCTTGGGACATATGATGACTATACTGTTGAGAGCCTGCAGGGAATGGATGCGCTTTTGCTTGAGGCAAATCATGACATCAATATGCTTCAGGTCGGTCCGTATCCATATGCTTTAAAACAACGGATACTGGGCAACAAAGGGCACTTGTCCAATGAGCTTTCGGGAAGACTTTTGAGCAGACTGCTCAATGATCATTTGAATACAGTATTTCTGGGACATCTGAGCAAGGAGAATAATCTGGCGGAGCTGGCATATGAGACGGTTCGGCTTGAAATTTCCATGGCGGACAATCCTTATCAGCCTGACGATTTCCAGATTCTGGTAGCAAATAGAAGTGAGATTTCACAATTAGTTGAAATTTAGACAAATATTATGTATGATAGAATATATGTCCAAAAAATTACAAATTTTAAAGGAGCCATACATTATGAAGAAGACAATTATTACAGTAGTAGGAAAAGATACAGTCGGAATTATTGCGAAGGTATGTACATATCTTGCAGAGAATGGAATCAATATTCTTGATATTTCACAGACAATCGTAGATGATTATTTCAATATGATGATGATCGCTGATATGAGCAAAGCATCGAAGTCTGTCAGCGAAGTGTCTGATGACCTTGACAAGCTCGGTGAAGACATTGGCGTTATTATTAAGTGTCAGAGAGAAGAAATCTTTAACAGTATGCACAGAATATAGAAAGGCACGGTCGTTGATATGATAAATATAAATGAAGTACTAGAGACGAACAAGATGATTGAAAAGGAGAATCTTGATGTCAGGACGATTACGCTTGGAATCAGTCTGCTTGACTGTATTGATTCAGACCTTGAGAGATTAAATGATAAAATATACAACAAGATCACAACAGTGGCAAAGGATCTTGTTGCGACAGGCGAAGCGATCGAAAAGGAATTTGGTATTCCTATCGTCAATAAGAGAATTTCGGTTACTCCGATTGCTCTGATCGGTGGTTCTGCGTGCAAGACTCCGGAAGATTTTGTGACCATCGCAAAGACACTTGACAGAGCGAGAAAGGATGTAGGTGTAAACTTCCTCGGAGGATATTCAGCATTGGTATCGAAGGGAATGACAAATGCAGACGAGATGCTTCTTCGTTCCATACCACAGGCACTTGCTGAGACAGAGCTTGTGTGCAGCTCCGTAAATCTTGGATCTACGAAGACTGGTATCGATATGGATGCAGTCAGACTGATGGGCGATATTATCAAGGAGACAGCCGAACTGACAAAGGACAATGATTCGATTGGCTGTTCCAAGCTTGTGGTATTTTGTAATGCACCGGACGACAATCCATTCATGGCTGGTGCGTTCCACGGTGTCACAGAGGCAGATGCCATCATCAACGTAGGCGTCAGCGGACCTGGCGTTGTAAAGCATGCGCTTGAGAGCGTGCGCGGTGCAAACTTTGAGGTGCTTTGCGAGACGATCAAGAAGACTGCTTTCAAGGTAACCAGAGTAGGTCAGCTCGTAGCGCAGGAAGCATCAAAACGTCTTGGCATTCCGTTTGGTATTGTGGACTTATCACTGGCACCAACACCTGCAATCGGTGATAGTGTTGCTGATATTCTGTGTGAGATCGGATTGGAATATGCGGGAGCACCTGGTACGACAGCGGCACTTGCATTGTTAAATGATCAGGTCAAGAAGGGTGGCGTTATGGCATCTTCCTATGTAGGAGGACTGAGTGGTGCATTTATCCCTGTCAGTGAGGATCAGGGAATGATCGATGCCGTCAACGCAGGCGCTTTGACTATCGAGAAGCTTGAGGCGATGACATGCGTATGCTCCGTAGGACTTGATATGATTGCCATTCCAGGAGATACAAAGCCGACGACAATCGCTGGAATCATTGCAGATGAGCTTGCGATTGGTATGGTGAATCAGAAGACGACTGCCGTGCGCGTAATTCCGGTAATCGGCAAGACCGTAGGCGACAATGCAGAGTTCGGAGGACTTCTCGGACATGCACCGATCATGCCTGTGAACCAATTCTCCTGTGATGCTTTTGTTAATCGCGGTGGCAGAATCCCTGCTCCGATTCACAGCTTTAAGAATTAAACGAAACTGAATCATGGTATACAAAATAAGACTTCCATAAATCGTTTATGGAAGTCTTATTAGTTCCTGTGTCAGTTCATTTTGAAAAGCATCAGAAGAGGCATAATGTGACATACGTGTCAGCTTTTGCTGCTTTGTGCGTTCATAAACCGTTGCAGCAAAGAGATCGGAACGAAGGGACAGTAATGCAGGTTCATCGAGCTGCTTTAAAGCGTTTACAGGTTTTGTGATGATTGGTATGGAGGCGTTTGCCTTAATGGATTTTAACAGTTCTTTTCCGTGTGCCGTAAATCCGAGAAGCCTTGCATACTGGCTGTAATCCTTTGCCTTGAGAAGCTCTGCGTTCTCCTGCGTCATGTTCAGCAAAATGTGCATCAGACTGCGGCAGATGCGCGTGTAGGTCAGATTTTTGCTTTTGCACAGCAGGGCAAAATCGGTCATGGTTGTGAAGTCCACAAGATGATTGTAAAATGTGTTGGAGAGCTGGTTCCCTACATCGTAGTATTCTGCAAATGCTGCTTTGTCTGTTGCGGATTCCTGAAGCTTATATGCCAGAATTTCTGAGAAATCATTTGGAAACAGGAAACAGCCCTCCTCATTTTGTTCACGGAACAGGAGCCTGTATACCGATTCGGGCAGATAGTTCCTAAGATAATCAGTGTCAGCGGCTGT
>JAFOYD010000055.1 GCA_017391545.1 Lachnospiraceae bacterium | reverse complement strand
GGCGGAGCGGTTTTTGGGATTATCATTCAAAACCACCGGCTAAGTGCATTGGTTCAGAAAAAGCAGACACAAGAACACCAAAGTTTTATAAACCCAGTTCGGTCTTATACGGAACTGGGTTTTTCTCATGGAAACCGTCTACATCCTTTTCAGGCGCAATTGTCTGAATGACCTTCTCCTCATCAATCTGCTTTGGAAGGGGAAGCTGTACGAGAATGCCGTTTACCTTATCATCTGCATTCAGCTTCTTTACAAGTTCTAAAAGCTCCTGCTCTGTCGTCTCCTCCGGAAGCTCATACGACAGGGACTCAATGCCAATGTATGCACATGCCTTTTTCTTATTACCAACATATACGCTTGACGCCGGGTCATTCCCTACCTGAATGACTGCAAGGCAGATTTCTGTTCCCTGCTCCTTAAGCGCAGCTACTTTCTCCTTTAGTTCATCCTTGATTTCCTGTGAAATCTTTTTTCCATCAATAATCTGATACATGTTACACTCTCCTTTGTACTGTGTTTCAATTATCATATCATGACAAGAGCGCATTATCAATTATTTAATAATCTTCTTCCTCGATTTTCTCCTCAATATCACTGACGGGCTTCTCAAGTCCCTCTATCTTGATGTTGTTCTTCTCCGCATAGTCCCAAAGTGCTGCATGAATTGCCTCCTCGGCTAAAAGTGAACAGTGCACTTTTACAGGTGGAAGTCCGTCAAGTGCCTCCATAACTGCTTTGTTGGTGACTTCCAGTGCCTGCTGGATCGTTTTTCCCTTGACAAGCTCTGTCGCCATGCTGCTGGTCGCCACTGCCGCTCCACAGCCAAAGGTCTTGAATTTTGCTTCCTGAATGACACCGTTTTCATCGATGTCAAGGTACATACGCATGATATCTCCACACTTGGCATTTCCTACTGTACCCACGCCGCTTGGATTCTCAATTTCGCCCACGTTTCGCGGATTATTGAAATGATCCATTACCTTTTCACTGTACATTTATTTGCCTCCCTGTTTCAAAAAGTCTTCATATAATGGTGACATGGAACGAAGTCTTTCTACGATTTTCTTCAGCTCGTCCACGGTAAAATCAATATCTTCTTTTGTCGTGTCCTCTGAAAGCGTCAGTCGCAGAGAGCCATGTGCGATCTCATGCGGCAGTCCGATTGCCAGCAGAACATGCGAAGGGTCCAGTGACCCGGATGTGCAGGCAGAACCTGATGATGCGCAGATTCCCTTCTGATCCAGCAGAATGAGCAGGGACTCTCCTTCAATAAAGCGGAAGCAGAAGTTCGCATTGCCCGGAAGTCTCTTTACAGGGTCGCCATTCAGTCTGCTGTACGGTATCTCCTCCAGCACACGCCTGATCAGATAGTCTCTTAGCTGTGTTTCCTTTTTCAGATTCTCATCAAGTGTGCGGGCCGCCTGCGCTGCCGCTGCGCCCACGCCCACGATACCCGGTGTGTTGAGCGTACCCGCACGTCTGGAACGCTCCTGTGCGCCACCGTGGATGAAAGAACCAACGCGCACTCCTTTTCGAATATAGAGGAATCCGATTCCCTTAGGCCCATGGAATTTATGACCGCTGGCGCTGAGCATGTCAATATGAAGCTCATCCACGTTCAACGGAATGTGACCATACGCCTGAACTGCATCTGTATGGAATAGAATATCGTGCTCCTTAGCAATCTCCCCAATTTCTTTTAGTGGCTGTATCGTACCGATCTCATTGTTTGCCGCCATAATCGTAATCAGTATCGTGTCCGGTCTGATGGCTGCCTTGAGCTCATCAAGCTTTACCACGCCATACTCATCAACATTGACATAAGTAACCTCAAATCCCTGCTTCTCCAGATACTGACAGGTGTGAAGCACTGCATGATGCTCAATCGTGGAAGTGATGATATGCTTTCCTTTCTTGGCATTTGCTTCTGCCGCTGCCTTGATCGCCCAGTTGTCAGACTCACTTCCGCCTGCCGTAAAATAAATTTCATTTGGCTGTGCACCGATCAGCTCTGCAATCCTTGCCCTTGCCTCGTCCACTGCCTTCATGGATTGTCCGGCAAAACTGTAGACAGCCGAAGGATTTGAATACTGTTCGCAAAAATAAGGCTTCATTGCCTCAAAGACTTCCTCTGAAACAGAGGTCGTCGCCGCATTATCGAGATAAATCATTTCATACTCCTCCCTTCTGCTTTATATGACATAAAAATCCGATCCCTTTTCATGCTCAATATCCAACAGATTCTGTATCGTAAAGTTGTCGATCACATTGTTGACCGCCTCGTAAATCTTCTTGTACACCTCTACTGTCGCACACTTTGGCTCCCTCTCACAGGGCAGTGCGTTCTCAGCCAGACATTCCACAGGTGCAAGCGACCCTTCTGTCAGACGCAGAATCATACCTACCGTATACTCCTTAGGTTCTCTCGCCAGCTGATAGCCTCCTTGCGCTCCGCGGGTGCTTCGCACATATCCCGCCTTGTTGAGCACTGCAATGATCTGCTCCATATATTTCTCAGAAATATCCTGCCTGGCGGCTATGTCCTTTAGCTTGATTGTCTCTCCCTTATGGTTCGCCAGGTCCATCATGATTCTTAAAGCATAGCGCCCTTTTGTCGATATGGTCATAACCAGCCTCCTATTATAAAAATTTAAATCTATGTAATTCCTACAAGTTTACTACCTCAGCAATAGTTAATATATCACCTATTTCCTATAAAGTCAATAGGAATACTGCGAGTTTTGTCAAAATGCCTGCAAAGATTCCAAGCAACACCGGCAAAAGAATGGTAACCGCCGACATTGCCACTCTGTTTCTCTTGTAGAATCGTCTGTCCCTGATGTCGGCAATTACCTGAACCGTTCCCTGAAGTCCACACAAAACAACAGCTATGATCATCACACCTGCCACAGGATAGGAAGCCTGCTGCTGCTCCTGTGAAACAATAGCACCGTTACCGACGTGCTCGATTTCAAAGCCAAAGGTCACACCCGATGTAAGCTGCCTGTCCATACTGTCATCCATAAGCGCAGCAATTCTATCATGGCTGACACCCTTTTCCTGAAGGAAACTGTTCTGTGTCAGATAGTCCTCAAACCACCTGAGCGAAACATGATCAAAAATCTGCTCAAAAATCACTTCATTGACAATCGGAACGATCACTGTATCCGCATCCTGATACACCGTCACAGAGCGGTTTGCCCTGTACGTCATGATATTTTCCGTCAGGCCTGTCGGAAGGACATAACCACACTCTGCCTCTCCTCTGAGCACCGCCTGTATCACCTGCTCATCACTCTCCATGACTGCAAAGTCCACAAGACCTTCATACGACTCGAGCAAAGCTGCATACTCACCCGTTTCATCATATACTGCGGCAGTGATTTCTGTCTCGGAGTCCTTCTCTGCTTCAACCATAATGATGGACAAAGCTGCCACGACTGCCATACAGATCCAAATGCTCTTTTTGTGCAACGTACGTTTTAGCATGACTGTACATACCGAAGGAACATGCCTTTTCCCATGTACCTTTCTGTCATGGGAATATCCGCCGCTCCTGTCACCCAGACGCATCAACAGCAGTGTCATGGCAAACAGCACAATACCCCACAGCAAAAGTCCTGTCACGATTTGGGAAAGCTTTCTTGCATCTCCTGTGAGCAGTATCGTAAAACCTGCTTTCAGATATGCAGCCGGAAGCACCGCTCCCACAGCGGATGCCACCTTGGGCAATAAAGCTGACGGAATCAGGCAGCCTGACAGATAGGACTGCAGTACAGCCATAAGCCCGATCATGACCAGCGCAGATTCCCGCTTCTCTACCATCTGATAAATGAGCATATTGTACACCGTCATAAATATTGTAATCAAAAACAGACTAATTATTCCGCCAAGTGTGATCTGTACAGATAGCAGACTGTTCACACCAGGAATCAGAAAAGCCGCAAAGGGAAGTGCCAGCGTCATAAACATCAGCATCGTTCCTGCAAGACACCTGTCTGCAAGCTGCTTTGCTAAAGACACACCAATGCGCTTTTCTGCCATCGCCTGCTGCATGTAGCTTCGCTTGCAAAAAGAGCCAAAAAACAGTCCCGCAAGCATGGCATATATGGTAAGAGCTGCACTCACATAGTAGACCACATAGGTATCATTTCCAGTCACCGACACGCTTTTTGTCCGAAACAGCATCTCTCTGTTTGTAGCTACCGACAAATTAAATTGATTGATATCATCATACATCGCCTGTAGTATGTCACTGTCATACGGTATCTGAAGCGCACTCAACACATCGGAAACTGCGTAAATCTGTGCCTGTGCCATATCCAGCATTCCGATCCCCGCCAGCGCAAGCTCCTCAAAAAGCATACTTCCAACTGCGCTTAGTCCACCGCCCATCGTGTTACTGTCCTGATGTACATAGAGCTTTGCCGGGGTATTGCTTCCTGACAGGATCTCATTGATGACATCCTCCGGCAATACAATCAAAGCAGCAAGCTCTCCGCTTTCGACAAGCCGCCTGCCTTCCTCCTGCGTCACTGGTTCCAGATTACACAGACTCTTTACAGACTCCATGTTCTGAACATACGATACTGCAAACTGCGTGAGCTTGTTGTCCTCCGCCACATAACCGATCCGCAGCTTTGTGTCCTCACCTTCAGCGGCTCCCCACATACCAGCGCAAAAAGCAATCATACCCAAGGCTGCAGCGCACACAGCCACCAGTATCATTGCTCTTTTTAAAATTAAGGGCAGCATTGCTGCTGCCCTCTTGTATTCAGTTTGTAACCAAATTCTGTTTTTACGATTCATAATTCTTAGTACAATGATGGTGAGCTAATATTATTGATCATTTCCCGAATATCAGACTCACTCATTTCAAAGACATCAATAGCGTCCGTTGGCACTTCAATTTTTTCATCAGAAGGTTCTACTTTAAGGATACCTGACATAAGTAAAATTGGTTCCTCATTATCATCATTGATCGAGCCATTTGTGAGATTGAGTGTATAGCTCTCACCTTTATTAATGTCGGTATAGGAACCCTCCAAATCCACTGAAACATGCTCTGCGCCCACATACATTGTAATGTACATATCAAAGCTCTGATCAGTATAATACCAGTCATTTGAATAGGTAATGCTGAAGTCATCCTCATGACCTGATTCTTCCAATGACACTGTCAGATATTCGCTGTATTTATCCTTATCTACACTGGCATTTCTAGTAATACCCATAAAAAGGATATCATCCGCTGAGCTGATATAGATACCACCTGTTACTTCATCAAGCGTACGCTCTGCGCCTGTAAATTCAATATCGATTTCAAAAGCGTCAACATCACCGTCTGAAGAAACAGCAATGCTTCCAGGTGTCTTTATTCCTACAATACGACCTTTACTGTCAAAATAGAAATCAATCTCCAGATCCTGATCGATCTGTGTTGAAAAGATCTTTTCAATCGCGTCTTTCAGATCACGTTTTGCTTCCTCGGCATCACTGCTTGATGATGCAAATCCCTCAGCAAACGCAGCATATTCCTCGCTTGCAAGAATGTCC
>JAFOYD010000002.1 GCA_017391545.1 Lachnospiraceae bacterium | reverse complement strand
GCTGACGTCACTCACGCCAACTACATACTCGTATTCTGTTGCAGGTTTCAAGTCACCAATAAAGGTCAATACACCACCTGTCGTTTTGCTGATTGTAAAACTCTTTTTGCTCCTGATCCATTCGCTTTGACCTTTTTCCCTGTAAAATATATAGATATACGAATTTGTATTGATGGGATTATTGGTGAGCATCGTCTTGAGCGACACATACGAATATCCACTCGCTGCACTCACACTGCCAAGCTTTCTGCCATCTGTCTGCGTAAGGATTTCTCCGGAATAGACACCTTCAAGCTTTGTCGCTGCAGACGGATACTGTTGGTTACTGATGCCGACCACATACTCATAGATGGTGTCTGCATTGATCTCATCCCCCAGATACGTTGTCAGTTCAAAGTTGCACTCTGTCAGGTTGTCCTCTAAGAGAACACTTCGAATGTCCCAGTCCTCCTCATTTTTTTCCTTAAAGAATAAAATCAGATAGGAATCCGGTGAAGGTTCTCCCTCAATCTGTGCCTGTATCGTAAGATTATGTGCTCCTGCCGTCTGATTGCCAACATTCAGCCGTACCCCATCAATCTTAGCTTCAAAGGTAAAAGTATAGCTTCCATATTCTTTGCCCTTGATATCTCTGAAAGATACAGTATATGTCTGCTTGTCATCGAGTCCTGACAGGACTCTTCCGGAAGCCTTATAATCTTTTGATGCATACAGGTTAAAGCTGCCTCCCTGTTTTCTGTATTCACCATCTTCACCACATAAATAGGTAAAGAGCGTGATATCCCTTGATAGATTTTCCGTTCTGCCGTTGATACCAATATCATAAGACACAGAATCTGCCATATTAGCTGTAAGCTCTACCGTCACATCAGACGATTTTGTCCGTATGAGCTGGTACTGGGTATCCACAAGTGCTGTACCTGCATAAAGCTCCCATTCAAAGCCATATACAGTATCAGGTGAAAGTGCAAAATAATTTGCTGCCTGTACAGACACTGTGTAGTCTTCATCGGATGTCAGCGCAAGCTTATTGACAATTTCTCCATAAAGCTTTGTCTCCTCATTGTAATAATACAGCTTCGCACTGTAGGCGACGCCCTCTTTGAGCTCAGATTTATCCAGTCTGTATGAAATAATCGAATCATAAGCACCTGTGTCATCTGCGATCTCTGGATGAATCGATGCATCTCCCATCACAAATGTACCTTTTTTTATGACTCCCAAAACGCGAAGCTCATATTCATACTCCATGCCTTTCTGAAGATCAGTGAGCGCCCCCTTTGCTTTTCCGTTGAAAATCATTACTGTCTTTGTCTCGTATTCACCCAATGAATCTTTCATACGGTATCTTAGCTTTCCGGTTGCATGTTCATCATAGCCTTCAATCACGACAGTGTAATCTGCCTTTGTGGGCGTGGCGACATTTTTATTGATTTCGATCGACAACGCCTCTGGCGAAAATGGTGCTTTCTGTGTCGTAACGCTCTGTGATGTTTCCTTGAAATGTGCTGTGTATCCCGGTTCACTGATCCACATGGTAACAGTATATTCCGTCTTCGCTTCAAGATCTGATACCTGCGTTTGAATAGACCACTTCTCACTTTCTTTTGCAGACACCTTCTCCATTCCTGACGTTACCAGGCTTCCGTCAGAATTCAAAACTTCATAGCACAGGTTGAAATATTCAGGAATCTTACCTGTATACTCTGAAATCTCTGCCTTGACGGCAATCGTATCAGGACCGATTGCAGTTGCAGTATAATTGATTTTTGCCGGGTATTCCTTCGTATCGACCGTCGTATATCCAAATACTACACCTCTGCTATTGTAAAATTCAAAATAGTATGTCGTTGCAGGTTCAAGATTTGATACGCTAATGCTTGAGATACCGCTGATGCGCTTTTGTACCGTTATCTCCTCATCGTATCCGGCAAGCGGACCATAGCAGTACTTTGACACTGTCTCCGCTGCCTCAATATTCAGTGTAATACTGTCATAACCGGAACGCGCACCTCGCACAATGAGGTTTTCTTTTGAACCACCCGTCTTCATTTTAATGGCACTGCTGTCTGGTATCAGCATCGCTTCCAGCGCCAATGTGTCCGCATTGATCAGGCACATTGTAAAGCTATACTCGGCACCCGGGCTCAGTTCTGTGATATCCTTCGTCTTTTTTGTGCCGGGTGAAACCACTTCATTGATGTACTCATAACCCAGCTCACTGTTTCCATATTTAATCTGCCAATAATAGCTTCCATTCAGGCTTTTGCCATCTTTCGCGGAAATCGTGATACTTGTGGAAGCAGTACGACTGCCGGGACTCCAGCCTATATTCGCCGTTAACCGGTCAGTGTTTACGATATATCTACCATCGGAAGCCTCCACCGAAGCAGTTTTGGCATATTTTACCCCGAAAACAACTGATTTTGAAGACGCAGAGGCACTTCCTGTAAGGGAAATAGAAGGATATACCGTCTGTCCTTTCTCCATGTACATGACTGCGTATCGCACATTGTTATGATATGTCTGTCTCTTTAGCTGATTTCCATTCTCACGTAAATCATATATGGAAAGTACGATATCATTTGTATCGCTGCCCTCTATGTAAAAATTATAGTTTCCCGACTCAGGAGCCGTATACTGAAACCACTGTGTATCATTGGACTGCAGTACAATCTTTTTGGGCTGTCCGAACTTCAGCTCCTCAGCGTCATTCTTTGTTTCATTCTCTTCTGAGCTCTCTTCCTCTGAGCTCTCCCATTCACTGCTTTCCTCTTCTGGCAAGGAGGATTCCTCGATTGATGATGATTCCTCACGGGATGAAGATTCCTTTTCCGAAGAGGATTCCTCGATTGATGATGATTCTTCGCGGGATGAAGATTCCTCAATTGACGATCTCTCAACTGATGAGGATTCCTCTGTCACTGAAGATGGCTCACTCGACGGATGTTCCTCTGATGATGAGGATTCCTCTTGCGTAGGAGTTTCTTCGGTTGTAATTGTTTCTTCAGTCGTAGGCGTTTCTTCAGTTGTAGGCGTTTCTCCACCTTGCGTTGATGAATCCGGTTCCGATGACGGCTCCGGCGTTGGATCAGGTGTCGGATCTGGTGTTGGATCTGGATCCGGTGTCGATTCCGGTGTTGGTTCCGGTGTCGGTTCTGGCGCCGATTCTGGTGTCGGATCTGGATCTGGTGTTGAATCCGCAGGAGTATCGCCTTCACTTCCATCGTTATCTTCTCCATCTCCATCGTCAAACAATTCAAGCTCTTGCTCTTCCGACTTTTCTTCTCCACCATCGCTGAGATAAACTGCGCAATCCCCCTGATGCACAAGATACCCCATATCACTTGCTGACTGGTCTTTCATATTTTGGGCATAACTGATCTGTGGTATATTTACCGCCAGAAGGCAGCTGCAGAGAAAAACTGATATCATTCTATGAAGCATATATTTCCCCTCTTTCACAATTTCTCTTATATGCGTTTAATAAATTTTCAGTTTTTATAGTGTCTTATTCTAATTATACAATTATCTTTACAAAAATGGAATATATTTAGTGAAATTTTCCGATTAAATTTAACCTATTTAGCCGTGCAAGCTCAATTCCGTTTCGATCCTATTTCGCCGTGCAAGCTCAATTCCGCTTCGCTTCATTTCGCTTGAGCTAAACGCCCTATAAAATAAAACACTAAATCAAAACAGTCTGCAAGCAGCCTTTTTGTTTAGTGTTTTATTTTGCACGGCTAAATAGTAACAAAAAAGACAGCCGTTACATGCTGTCTCTTTTAGAGAAGGTATTTGTTTTTTATGGGGTATAACAAAAAACTATATAATATATTGGGGGGGTTACAAGTAGTTATTATAGCAGATTCCTACTATAAATCTATTCGAACTT
>JAFOYD010000054.1 GCA_017391545.1 Lachnospiraceae bacterium | reverse complement strand
TTGAGAATAAAGAACCGATAGAGATTTTGGAAGGAGAGATTCGAGTAGTCAATCACGTGCATGTCAGTGAGCCGTTTTTAAAACCGGTCGTTATGGACAGTGACAGACGGCATTTCCATGGTGAGATTGCCGCATTCTTGAGAGAGAATGCTTATCAGGGCTATGTGTCTGTTGAGATGGGAAAAATTGAGGAAGTATCGGCAATCGATGAGATTTTGGCATATGGAAAGGAGCTGTTTGGATGATTTATGGTGGAAAAAGTGGTGTGCCTGCTTATGAGTATTATGAGTATGCACCAAAGACAAAGGACTATGTGGTGCTAATTCCGGTCATTAACGAAGGAGAGCGTATTTTAAAGGAGCTTTATCGCGCATATAAGCATCATATTGCGGCACATGCCGACATTGTCATTTGTGATGGCGACTCTACGGATGGCAGTACGGAGGAAAGAAAACTGAAGAAACTTCAGGTAAACACGCTGCTTGTCAAGAAGGACAAAGGAAAGCAGGGAGCACAGCTTCGCATGGGAATCCACTGGGCTTTAAAGAGAGGCTATCGTGGAATTATTACGATTGATGGAAATTATAAGGACAGCATTGAGGATATCCCACATTTTATACGAAAGCTTGAGGAAGGATATGATTTTGTCCAGGGATCCCGCTTCATCAGAGGCGGAAGGGCAATCAATACGCCGCTTGTGCGGTATCTGTCTGTTCGCCTGCTTCATGCGCCTGTCATATCATTGACAGCAGGACAGCACTTTACGGACACGACCAATGCCTATAGGGCTTACTCGGCAAGGTATCTGAGTGACGAAAGGGTTGCACCGCTTCGGGATGTATTTATGACGTATGAACTGTTGGCATATCTTTCTGTCCGGGCAACACAGCTTGGATACAAGGCATGTGAGATCCCGGTGATGCGCGTGTATCCGAAAAAAGGTAAAACACCTACGAAAATCAGCTTTTTTAAAGGAAACAGTGAGCTGCTTAAAATTCTGTTTCGCAACATGCGGGGTGCGTATAACCCACAATAATGACGAAAAAGTGCTGAAAAATTATGGGTATTTGGGAATTATACAGCTTTACAGCGTATTGCGCACCATGTTATAATTCAAAATAGTATGAATGTTTTGATATCCGATAAGATTGAGGGAAGCAAATGGAAAATATCAGAAGAAAGAATAAAATGATAGAGACTTACAGCGTGTTGATCATAGATTTGATCTGTGTAGTGATATCTTATATGCTTGCGCTGTATATTCGATTTAACATTATACATTATGAAATATATCCCAAACAGTTTCACCTTATGGTAGGTACCTATATCGTGGTACTGTGCCTGTTATACAACATTTTCCTAGATGCAAACAGAAATTTCTTCACAAGAGGATATTATCAGGAATTTTATTATACAGTTCGGTATACCTTTATCCTTGTGGTGGGACTGGTTGTTGTACTTTACCTTACGCAGCAGGCCTATGACTTCTCCCGTTCGGTATATGCGATCTTTGCGGTCCTGAATATTCTGATCGCATATGCGGTACATATGCTGTTTAAAAAGGCTATGTGGAAATATTACAGGAAAAGTACAAGTGCAGACAAAATGCTTGTAGTCACAAGAGATATTACGGCTGATGAAGTGATTGGCAACCTGATTAAGGGCAAGGAATGGTACTATGATATCACGGCAGCAGTCATCTATGATGCTGATAAAAAGGGAAGCGCTATTCAGAATGTGCCGGTTGTTGCCGGTAAGGATGATATGTATGATACAGTGGTTCAGATGATGGTGGATGAAGTATTTATCTGTCTTCCCGGGATACCATTGATTGAGATCAGGGAGATGGTCCAGAAGTTCGAGGAGATGGGACTTACATGCCACTATAATGTTGACCTGTTCAGCCGTGCAAATCCGAACACATATGTACAGCAGATGGCAGGCTATAGTGTGATTTCTTTTGCGCTAAAGACAATGGATTCCAGACGACTTCTTGTGAAACGGTGTGTGGATATTGTAGGCGCCCTTGTTGGACTTGCCATTACGGCAGTGATTACGCCATTTGTGGCATTGGCAATCAAAATTGATTCGCCGGGTCCGGTATTTTTCTCTCAGACACGAATTGGAAAGAATGGACGCAGGTTTAAAATATGGAAATTCCGTTCCATGTATATTGATGCAGAGGATCGGAAAAAGGAGCTTGAGGCTCAGAATGAGATTAAAGGCCTGATGTTCAAGATGGAAGATGATCCGCGAATCACAAAGGTCGGCAAATTTATCAGAAAGACAAGTATTGATGAAACACCACAGTTTCTAAATATTCTTGTCGGTGATATGAGTCTGGTGGGAACACGTCCGCCGACAGAGGATGAATTTGAACAGTATAATGGCTATTACAGAAGGCGCATGAGCATTACTCCCGGACTTACAGGAATGTGGCAGGTAAGTGGCAGAAGCGATATCCAGGACTTTGAGGAGATTGTGAAGCTTGACCTTGAATACATAGACAACTGGTCGCTGGGACTTGATATCAAGATATTGTTTATGACTGTGTATACAGTTTTGGGAAGAAAGGGCTCTAAGTAGCCCTTTCTTCGTGTGACGGTGGTTGACGTTTTTGTTATAAAAGTGATATAATCATTTTTGCTTGTAACGATGAGTGAACGCAATAGTCCGTATAGATCGAGACAGTCGGGTAAGAATAAAGATATAGCGTAACTAGGAGCGTACAAAATAGTTACGACATAATTGATTAAGGTAGTGAAGGCTATGGCTGAAGTTACCTGTTAATTGAAGGATGACAGATTGTAAAATGGAAGATTTACAACATTGTGGTATATTAAAGACAAATATAAACGTAACAAACATGTCAGACACGCTGGCATATATTAATGCGCATATTGATGAGCTGCGGGGCAAGTATATCTGTGTGTCCAATGTGCATACGACAGTGATGTCCTATGAAAATGAACACTATAGGAAAATACAGAATGGTGCTGCAATGGCGCTTCCGGATGGCGCACCTCTTTCGGGTTATAGCAGAATCAAAGGATTTAAGGAAGCCAAGAGAGTTACGGGACCTGATTTGATGGTGGAGATTTTCAAGATTTCACATCAAAGGGGGTACAGGCACTTCTTTTACGGCTCTACACAGTCGACACTGGATGCCATGAAGGCGGTGATCGACAAAGATTATCCTGATATGATTGTGGCGGGAATGTATTCGCCTCCTTTTCGAAAGCTTTCGGATGAGGAAGATGAGGAAATCATAAGAATGATCAATGATTCACGACCGGATTTTATCTGGGTGGGGCTGGGCGCTCCCAAACAGGAGGAGTGGATGCATGCGCATATGGGAAGACTTAACGCGGTCACAATCGGAGTGGGAGCAGGCTTTGATTATCTTGCGGGATATATCAAGAGAGCGCCCTGGATTATGCAGGTGCTGTATATGGAATGGCTCTACAGGCTTGTTCAGGATCCGAGAAGACTATGGAAACGATATGTGACAACAAATGTGAAGTTTTTGAAATACATTTTTAAAGAGGAAAAAAACAAAAAAAAGGGTTAAAAAATGCAAAGAAATATTTGGTTTCATGCAGATGATTATGGCGTTACGGCACAGCAGTCGGAGAGAATTATAGATTGTTTCAGAAATGGTGCACTCAATAGTATCAGTGTATTGCCGAATACGCCTGCGCTTAAGGATTCACTGAAAATACTGGATGATGCTGATCCTGCCGGGAATCAGATCAGACGTGTCCTGCATCTGAATTTTGTGGAAGGCAGGCCACTTGCAGGGGCAGAGAATGTACCACTTCTTGTGGACGAGGAAGGATGCTTTGACAAATCCTTCATCTGGTTTTTTCGGTGGAATTATAAGAAACGAAAGGGGGCAGGGCAGGAACTGATCAGACAGTTAAAACTTGAGATCGCAGCACAGCTTCGTGCAGTGACAACAGAAAACGATTATCGAATCACAGCAGTTGATTCACATCAGCATTATCATATGATTCCGATGATCTTTGACAGTCTGATGGAAGTACTTTCTGACAAGGAATTTAAGGGGCTTGGCATACAGTACATTCGCATACCGGTTGACCCGGTTGCTCCACTTTGGAAGGATATGCACACACTTTTGGGAGTGCCCGCGATCAACTGGGTAAAGTGGTGTATTCTTAAGATAAATGCAGCAAGAAACAAAAAAATACTGCAGGATAAGGGGATAAAATCGCCGTTATTTTTCGGCATCTTTTACACATGTGAAATGAAAAAGGATGTGGTGGAAACACTGCTTCCGGCATATGAGGCTTACGCTGAAGGTAAAAACGAGGAGTTGGAGCTGATGTTCCATCCGGGAAATCTCACAGCAGAATATGAGCTTTTAGATGCAAGACGCAAAGAGCTTGCGGCATTTTACATGTCCGACAACAGATTTTATGAGGCTGAATGTTTAAAGCAACTAAAATGGGAGAGGTAAATAATTATGAAAAAGAGATCGATAGCAGCAATTATGATGGCAGCAGTGATGATGACAACAGGGATTTCAGGCTGCGGGGCAAAGGTTGATGAACAGGCTGGTATCATTTTAAGGGAGACTCAGACGGAGTGTACATATGAGTGCCCATGCACATGTGATGAATGTATCTGCGCATCACATAAAAAGCAGGCAGACAGCACAGAGTCAGTATCCGTAGTGGAAAGCGAGACTGTAGCTGAGACGGTTACCGAAACAGTTGAAGAGACACAGACCGAGGAACAGGGAACAGTTGAAACGGAAACAACACAGGAAACCCAGATAAGAGAGCTGAGCGAGATTGAGAAGCTCAGTGAAGGAGAACTTGCAGCAAGAAAAGAGCAACAGGCAAATTTTGCTGAGGCAAGACAGACGCTGTATGGACTGAAGAACTCAAAGGATAAGACGACCAAGATCAATCAGATGGATCGCCAGATTCTGAAAAACAATGCGTATGATTTCAGCAAGAAAAATATTGTATTTATTGGTGACAGTATTACGGAGGGAATCACAAGTGCGATTGACGATCAGGGCAATCGAATCAGTTATGTTACATACGCAGAGTCCTATCTTCATTTTAACAGAACGCTCAACCATGGCTTGGGAGGAAGAATGTTCACGGCGTACGGAGATGAAGACCTGTCTCTTGCTATGAATTTTGGAAATGTCACGAATGTGGACTCTGATATTATTGTGGTGTTTGCAGGCGTCAATGACTACCTGAGCACACCTGCAAACAAACGTTTTGGAAATGTGAACGATACAATGAGTACAGCAGGGTATTGTGGATCCGTGCGTTATTTTATGAAACAGCTTAAGGAATACTATAGTGACAGGGACATATTCTTTGTGACCATGTACAATGTTTCCAAGAAATCAGAGTGTACCTATTCGGATGTAAAGGGACAGCCGACACTGAATGATTACATGGAAGTCCAGAGACAGCTCGCAGAGGAATATGGCTTCAACATCATCGAGCTGTATGATATTGGATTTATGGATTGTACTGATAAGGAATCAGCAGACTTTTATCTCAGGGACGGATTACATCCAAAGGATAACGGGAATATTGTGCTCGGAGAGCACATTGCGGCAGAGCTGTCACTTTACTTTAGCCAAAAGGAAGAGTAAGGAATGAATACGCTAAATGTATTTGAGGCAGACCTGTTGTTCTGGATTCAAAGTAATCTTCGGATCAACGGGTTGAACCAGCTGATGCAATGTGCCTCGGAGATTAATAATGCCGGAATGCTGGCGATTGGAATGGTTGTTGTGCTTCTGATCTGGAAAACTTATCGAATGGTAGGAATAACAGCATTTGCATCCCTGCTGTCGGAGTTTTTGCTGGTGAATGTGCTGATCAAACAGATTGTGGCAAGGCCAAGACCGTATGTCGTGAATGAAGCTCTGGCTGTACTAGGCACTGTTCCAACGGACTATTCGTTTCCTTCAGGGCATACGGCCTCCGCTTTTGCAGTCGCCTCAGTTATGCTTTTGTGCATGCCCAGACGATATGGGATTCCTGCTGTTGTGATCGCTGCGATTGTCGCACTCTCGCGATTATATAATGAGGCACATTATCCGACGGATGTACTGGCTGGAATGCTCATTGGTTCTGCTGCTGGTTTTTTAGCTGTGAAGCTGGTATATTCGCGTTTTAAGGACAATAAATAACAGGAGAAGATTCAAGTGGAATTGATAAAATGGGGAATACTCATGGTATTGGTGCTGCCAGTGCCGTTTCTATTGGGTTTCATACCTGTAAAATACATGAATAGCTTGCAAAGGACACCCGCGATGACGTACGTCTGCGGGTGGTTTGTGAGCTTTTTTGTATTTGAGCTTACGGCAGTTCCGTTTATTTTGCTTGAGAAGAGTTTTACATCATTGGTGATAACATATACGATACTGATCGCAATTTTGCTGGCCGTATCGATCTGGCAGGGCAGGCAGGTATTTGATACGTTGCTGACCAATATGAAGGATGGATTCAAACAGCCGGTATCTGTGAAAATCGGATGGATTGTAGTATTTGTGCTGATCGCCGCACAGATGGCGTATGCGGTTCTGTATGAATACTATGATGGAGATGATGCGTACTATATCGCAACAGCAGTACTGGCAGATGGTTTTGACACAATGTATTTAAGAGATGCTTATACGGGATATATTTATGACTTGGACGCAAGGCATGCTTTTTCACCGACGCCGATTTATCAGGCATGGTTATCGCGGCTCAGTGGCATCGCACCAGCTACCGTTGCACATAGTGTGCTGGCACCTGTATGGCTGATGTTCATGTACTGCATCTATGCTCAGATTGGAAACAGGCTTTTGTGGAATAAGAAAAGCTACAGACCTGTATTTATGATACTGATTTCAGTGTGGTTTATGTTTGGCAATATCTCCCTGTATACAGCAGAGACCTTTGCGATGACCCGTACCTGGCAGGGAAAAGGAATGATGGCAGGTATGGTTATTCCGGCTCTTTTGCTGTGTCTGATCTACCTGACACAGGAAGAGTGCAGTAAGGGAATGTGGATCTTGTTTGTCTGCGTAATCGTGTCGGCAGTATTTGCAACAAGCATATCTTTCATGATTGTTCCCACGGTTGTGGGAACAGCAGCTGTACTGACAGGGATCAGGAACCATAGTATACGGCATCCACTCAAAATGATCGCATGCTGTATCCCGTGCATTCTACTGGCAGTATGCTATCTGGCGGTCAGGTAAGTGGAAGGGATTGAAGTATGGATGGAGGCCTTTGGAACGATGTTTGAGTCGCTTTCTTCTGCATTTGGAATGATTATTGAAGACATCATTTTATACAATAATAAGAGCTTTCTTGTGCCGCTTTTTCTGATTGCGCTTCTGTTTTTGTGGATGACTGAAAAAGACCGAAAGCTTCGTGTGGTGCTGGTGTATCTGGTCACTGCCATAACAGTTATCTTTTTGTGCCCTTTGTACGCATGGATTGGCATGCGTATCGACAAGGATATCTATTACCGTGTGTTTTGGACACTCCCGATTGGCCTGCTGGTGTGCTACAGTGTTGTGAAGCTGATGATACGCTTTCAGACAGTGGTTGCAAAAGGGCTGGTTCTGGTGCTTGCAGTTATCGGAATTGCCTTGAATGGAAAGTTTGTCTATGATAATCAAAATACGATTCACCACAGAGCGGTGAACCAATATCATATTCCGCAGTCGGTGATTGATGTCGCGGATGCATTGAAGCTTGACAATTATAAACCGATTGCAGTACTTCCGGCTGAACTGCTGCCATTTTTCAGACAGTATTCGGCGGATGTGTTTACACCATATGGAAGAAACATTCTTGAGCCGGCCTGGACCTTTTCAAATGAGCTGTATGATGCTATGGAAGGAAGCAGCGACACATATGATGCGGCAGAAATAGCCAGATGCGCTAGAAATGAGCATTGCACCTACGTTGTCCTTTCCTGCATGAAGCAGATCGAAGGAAGTATGGAGGAACAGAATTATTTTCTGCTGGGCTTTGTACAGGGGTATTATATCTATATGGATTATAATTATTACTGGGTATACAAGGAGCAGGGACTTCTTGATGAGGATGTGATCGCGGTAGGAGGTTGACGTGAAAAAAATAATGAATATTGTCCAGCTGCAGGGCGTTATCATAATATACACGATTTCAAGTGTGATGTCCAAGAAGGCTTCTGCAAGTAATGGGAACTTGCTTCACTTCCTGTTCTTCTTTGGGATGGAGTTTGTGATTCTTGGCATTTATGCGCTGCTGTGGCAACAGATGATCAAGCGTTTTGAACTGTCTGTAGCATATGCAAACAGATCGATGGCAGTATTCTGGTCAATGATCTGGGCAGTCGTGTTTTTCCACGACAAGATAACGACGAAAAATGTAATCGGTGTTTTGCTTGTCATCGTTGGAAATATTATCATCAATTCAGAACAGGGGGAAAAAGCAGATGTTTAATCAGTTTATGATCGTGATGTTCCTGTCTGTTGTTGTGGCGTCCTTGTCACAGGTGCTTCTGAAAAAGAGTACATTTTGCGGACATGCATCGTTTGTTCGGGAATATCTCAACCCGTATGTGATCGGAGGTTACGCATTACTGATGCTTTCCATGCTGATGACGGTATATGCCTATAGTGGTATGGAGTATAAAAATGGGCCTCTGATTGAATCCTTTGGAAATGTAATTGTTCTGATACTTAGCTATGTTTTTTTCAAAGAGAGGATCAGTGCCAGAAAACTTGCAGGAATGTTCTGTATTATGGCAGGGGTATTTGTATTTTACTTATAACCAATAATTGCAAGGCGCAATGCATAAAAAACGGTTGAGCAATGATGTGCGCTTTGATATACTGATTTTATCAAGAAGGAGGAGGCCTTAAGGCAAAGAATGAAAAACAGAAAACACTTTGGAAGATATGGTAGCAACAAGAGAAAGGCAGTAAAGCCGGTTGATGAATATACAGAAGAATACTACGATGATTATGAAGATGAGATGGAAGAGGAGTTCGATGATGAAATCAGCGAACTTGGTGAGGATGACGAATATATCGTAGATTACGAAAATGAGAATGACGCTGCGTATGATGAATACGAAGAAGAAGCCTATGCTCCACAAAACTATGAGGACGAGGCGTACGAGTCTGAAGACTATGAAGACGAAGACTACGAGTCTGAGGACTATGAAGATGAAGAGTACGAGTCTGAAGACTATGAAGATGAAGGGTACGAGTCTGAAGACTATGAGGACGAAGGATATGAGTCTGAGGACTATGAGAATGAGGCGTATGAGTCTGAAGACTATGAAGATGAAGAAGACTACGAGTCTGAAGATTATGAAGATGAAGAAGACTATGAGGATGAGGAATACGAAGACGAAGGCTACGAAGTCGGAGCATATACTCATGCAATTGATTATGCAGAGGATACAGAGAATTATTATGAAGTCGGAGATGAAAGCGACGATTATGATGATGCAGACGAGTATTACGAGTCTGAGGAATATGCAGATGAATACTATGGTGATGAGTATTATGATGACGATTCCTTCGACACTGCTTATGGAAGTATCAATGCGAATGATGACAGAGGTTTTGGCGGCATTACAAAGAACGCAGCAAGATCAGGTGCAACGCTCCTTGATAAGCTCAAAAACTGGGTGACGCACATGTCAGCTTTTGACGCAATTGTGGCATTTACAGGAGTTGTGATTGTGGTTGCGGGAATCGTGATTTTGAGCATTTTTCTGGAGGCAAAGAATGTCGAGCGACAGATTGCGGCGATCGCGCCTATGGGAAACCAGCTTACTACGATGGGAATCGCAGGAGGAGATGGACTGCTTGCAATGTCCGAAGCGGCGCTTGCGGGAAATTTTGCGGAGAATGCTAATGCGGAGGAGCTTTCTTCAATTGCAGTGGTTGATGATGCAGAAACAAGTAAGGTGAGCGTGAGCTTTGTGTCTGTGGAAAAGGATCTCAAGATACGCTTTACCGATGCAAATACAGGCGAACTGATAACGGGAACTGCGTTTGAGGTAACACTTACCAGTTCTAAGGGCAAGAAATTTGTGTATACGGATGATGACATGGACGGCATTATCTATGAAAAGGATGTTGCTCCCGGCGTGTTCGATGCGGTTGTCACATCAACTGACAAGTACAAATTCCCGACAGTACCACAACAGGTAACCGTAAAAGATAAAGTAGAGTATGTGGTCATTAACATTCAGGATGAGGTAAAGACAGAGAAACAGGTCAATGTAGCGGCAGAGGATACGCAGAAGCAGGATGCAGCCAAGGAAGAGGAAAAGCTGAAAGATACGGTAGAGTGGGTAGAGTCCACAAAGACACCGATCGGCGGAACGGAAAGCTATATTGTGGTGGATAAAACGACGATTGCGGATCCCGGGCAGGTTTCAAAGGCTGCAGCCAGAATGCTGTTTGATACACTGAAAGTTTCACTTGATCAGTCAAGTCTCACGCTGAGCGCGGGAAGTAGTGTAGAGCTTAAGGGAACAAGCTTTTCTGATTCAACGGATGGGGACGTGGAATATAAGTACACGACAGAGTGGAAGTCATCCGATGATGGGGTGGCATCCGTAAGTGGCGGAAAGGTCACAGCAAAGTCAGAGGGTACAGCGACAATCACATATACAGTCACCAAAAAGACCATTACCACAACATATGATCCCAAAGAACCCGTTGAGGAGACAAAGGAAATCTCTGTTGAGGAATATGGCAATCTTTCTGATGAGGAAAAGAAAAACTGCACGCCGATCAAGGATGATGCCGATCAGATTATTGGCTACACCTATAAAAAGGTGACACAGCCGGAAAAGAAAACAAGTGAGACGACAGAAACGGCAAGTGCAGAGTGTAAGGTCACAGTAGAAGCGGCAAAGATCGTATCGGGAAGCCTGGAGCTGAGTAAGAGTGCGGATAGCTGTGGAGTTGGAGCGACACTTACCGTCAAACCATCAAAGCTAATCTACACAAAACAGGATGGAAGTACGCAGACGATTACAGAAAACTTTCCATCTGTTTCGTGGTCGAGCAGCGATAAGGCGGTAGCGACTGTCGATGATAAGGGTACCGTGACAGGCGTTAAGGAAGGTAAGGCACACATCACAGGTCAGGTAAAGGGCATAAAAGGTGCAGACGGAAGCGAATTAAAAATAAGCTGTGATGTCGAAGTGACTATAACCGCATCCGGAAGCCTTTCGGTTACGCTGGACAGGACAAAGGATGTGTATATAGCGATTGGTTCTACGACAACACTTGTAGCAACTGTTTCAAATTATAAATCGGATGCCGGCGTGACGTGGAAGTCATCTGATACAAAGGTGGCAAAGGTTGACGAAAAGGGTGTTGTAACAGGTGTTACAGCAGGAAGTGTTACGATTACGGCAACAACGAAGGAGAAAAATGCCGGTGGCAATCCGGCAGAGGCAACCTGTGTCGTGACAGTAAACTCTAATGTGTCCACAGATACGACTACGAAATTAAAGGATAAGAACGGCAATCAGATTTATCTGAAAAATGCTGATGGAACTTATAAGGAAGCAGTATATGCAGACTATTATACAGCGACAGAGTTCTATATACAGACACAGGCACAGTATCGTTATACCGGATGGCAGACAATTGACGGCAAGACCTATTTTTATGACAAGAATGGTAATCCTGTCACAGGGACACAGATTATCCAGGGGGTTACATACAACTTCGGCTCCGATGGGGCGATTGCTACAAGCGTCAACGGTAAGACGTTCGGTATTGATGTATCAAGACATAATGGAAACATTGACTGGAATGCAGTCAAGGCATCCGGTGTCGATTATGTCATTATCCGCTGTGGATACAGAGGTTCCTCTACTGGCGTGCTGATTGAGGATCAGACCTTTAGGACAAATATCAAGGGAGCCACCGCGGCAGGCTTGAAGGTAGGTGTGTATGTATTCTCACAGGCAGTCAATGAAGTGGAGGCTGTCAAGGAGGCATCGCTTGCCGTAAGTCTTGTAAAAGGCTACAATCTGACATATCCGATCTTTATTGATACAGAGTCAAGTGGTGGAAGGGCAGACCATATCGACAAGGCGACACGTACCGCAGTGGTCAATGCGTTCTGCCAGACTGTAGCAAGTGCCGGATATAAGCCGGGAATCTATGCATCAAAGACATGGTTTGAGGACAAACTGAATATGGGTGCAATTGGAAACTACAAAATCTGGCTGGCACAGTATGCAGCATCACCTACTTACAAGGGCAGATATGATATGTGGCAGTACTCAAGCAAGGGCAAGATCAGTGGAATCAATGGAAATGTTGACCTGAATTACAGCTATCTTGGATATTAACTTGCAATCTTACACTTTTTGGGATAAAATTAGTCAAGCAGCTAATAACAACGGAGGTATATCAAATGAGAACTTATTTAGTAACCGGAGGCGCAGGCTTCATCGGATCAAATTACATCCACTATATGTTTAAAAAGTATGACAATGAGATCAGAATCATCAATGTGGATGCACTGACCTATGCCGGAAACCTTGAGAATCTTAAGGATATTGAAAATAGAGACAACTATACATTCATAAAGGCAGACATTACAGACAAAGAGGCAATTGCAAAGATCTTCGCAGAGAATGATATCGACAGAGTTGTCCACTTTGCGGCAGAGAGCCATGTAGACAGAAGCATCAGGAATCCGGAGGTGTTCGTACAGACCAATGTGCTTGGTACGGCAGTCATGCTCAACTGTGCCAAGGCGGCATGGGAGCTCGAGGACGGAAGCTTCAAGGAGGGAAAGAAATTCCTCCATGTATCGACAGATGAGGTCTATGGTTCCCTCGAAAATGATGGCGAATATTTCTATGAAACGACACCATATGCACCGCACAGTCCATATTCAGCAAGTAAGGCATCATCCGATATGCTTGTAAAGGCGTATATGGATACTTATAAGTTCCCGGCTAACATTACGAACTGCTCTAACAATTATGGACCGTATCAGTTTCCGGAGAAGCTGATTCCACTCATCATCAACAATGCACTTCAGGGGAAGAAGCTTCCGGTATATGGAGATGGCAAGAATGTGCGTGATTGGTTGTACGTTGAAGATCACGCCAAAGCGATCGATATGGTACAGGAAAAGGGCAGACTGTTTGAGACCTATAATGTCGGCGGTCACAATGAGAAGCAGAACATTGAAATTATCAATATCATTATTGAGACACTTCAGGAGCAGCTTTCAGATGATGATCCGAGAAAGAAGCTTGTGTCCAAAGATTTGATTACATATGTTGAGGACAGAAAAGGGCATGACAGACGCTATGCCATTGCCCCTGACAAGATCAAAGCAGAAATTGGATGGGAGCCTGAGACCATGTTCAAGGATGGCATCAAGCAGACGATTAAATGGTATTTTGAGCATGAGGACTGGATGAAGAATGTCACAAGTGGTGATTATCAGAAATACTACGAGGAAATGTATCAGAAATAACAGGATGCACTAAAAGGAGGATTACCCCTAAAACGGTAAGTCTTCTTTCTTGCGTGTTGGAAAGTCTGTTTTTGCAGGTGCTGCAGACAGTAAATTTGAAGGAGG
>JAFOYD010000053.1 GCA_017391545.1 Lachnospiraceae bacterium | reverse complement strand
GCTTCAGGGCTTCCTTAAGTCTGTCCGAAGGCTTATCATAGAGTTTATAAACTTTGCAGACATTCTCCACTGCAATTGCAATTTCTTCTTTTTTATCTCCCATATCTCTCTACATTATTAAGACATAACTGTTCAGTGCCCTCTATCAGCGCTTATTTTAGAGCATATCTGCAAAATGTACTTTCAGCCTGCGGAAAATCAGTGCTCCAAATCCGAAAAGTACAATCGTGAGAATCCAGAAATATGCTGTTGCAGCCGGCTCCTGCCAGAACCAGGTCTTTGTAAACATCGCATTCCGGTATCCATTGACCACATAAAAGATCGGGTTGCACTTAATGATACTCTGAAGGATCGGCTCCTTGTCAAGCAGGGATATGTTCCATAAAATGGGGGTAGCCCACATTCCGATCTGCAGAAAGATGTTGATGATCTGCATCAGATCCCGGAAGAAAATGACAATTGCACAGGTCGCATAGCTGAGTGCCAGCACCAGCATGAACAGGCAGAAACTATAATATGGCAGCTGTAAAAGATACCAGTCGGGTCTATAGCCATAGCAGAAATATACCACGAGCATAAATGCCACAAAGAAAATATGAATGAACGATGCGGCAATCAGCTTTACGATAGGGATAATACTGATTTTGAACACGACCTTTTTCACGAGATAGCTGTATTCCAGAAGCGATGTTGTTCCATTGCTGATCGCCTCACTAAAATAGAACCAGGGCACAAGTCCGGCCGTCAGCCACAGCACATAAGGTGCTTCTACACCAACGGTCAGTATTTCCTTTTTATCTGCCATCATCAGATGCCCAAACACGAACCAGTACAGCAGTACTGTCACAACAGGCTGCGTAAATGCCCACACGCGTCCCAGATAGGAACCGGCATACCGATTCTTGAAGTCATTCTTGGCAAGTTTCCAGATCAGCTTTCTTGACTGCCACAGTTCCACAGGCAGTGTCACAATTTTCGATAGCACTCTTTTCATCTCTTAAATTCCTTTATTCCGCCCCACTTCTGATCCTTATCAGAAAGTGTAAGCTCCATTCCCTCCGAAATCGGCCATTTTACGCCAATGTCAGGATCGCTCCACAGAAGTCCTCCCTCGTCATTTGGATGGTAGAAATCCGTGCACTTATAGCAAAATTCCGCATAATCAGAAAGGACTAAGAAACCATGTGCAAAATTCTTTGGAATAAAGAACTGCTTTTTGTTCTCCTCTGACAAAAGCACGCCAAACCACTTACCAAAAGTTTTTGAGCCTTCCCTCAGGTCAACTGCCACATCAAACACTTCACCTCTGACGGCACGCACAAGCTTATCCTGTGGGAACTCTTTCTGGAAATGAAGACCTCTTAACACGCCTTTTTTGGATGCTGACTGATTGTCCTGAACAAATACCTGATCAATTCCGGCTTCCTTAAAATCATTATAGTTATATGTCTCCATAAAATAGCCTCTGTTATCACCAAAAACCTGTGGTGTGATCACCTTTAATCCCTCTATGACCATTCCGTCAACGATACATTCCTCTACCGTAATCTTACCCATTTTCATTAATCCTTTCCATTTCCTAATACTATTTACTGTACACCCAAATAACTTACATTGAGATCTACCCGTCCTTCAATGCCGGCAACCGAACCACTTGAGGTATACTGCCATAAATCATACCGTCCCTCATACTCCGGTGTCTGCCTGTATTCTGCAAGCCAGATTTTCTGCCCTTCAAACTCGTCTGTGTCGAGATTGTTGAGATACCAGTTACGGCTTGCATAGACGCCCGCATCAATACCTGCATTCTGTATCGTCTGGCAGAATGCATTGACGATTGCAGTCCTCGTTCCTGCATCAAGGTTGTCAGCTCTTCCATTGCCGCCTGCGCCCTCCGTATCGATAAATACCGGATAGTCAAGCTTCGTGTCTCCTAGCAGCGATACGGCCATACTCGCCTCCTCGACGGCCTCAACAAGATCCGTTGCCTGTGTAAAGAAGTAAACGCCCACCTTGATTCCAGCCTTTTTGGCACCTTCCAGATTCTTATAAAAATATGGATCCTCGATCAGCCATCCCGATGATGAACCTCTGTAGCCACAGCGTATGATGGCAAAGTCAACGCCTTCAGCCTTCACGACTTCCCAGTCGATCTCTCCATTCCACTTTGATACATCGATGCCAAGCTGCACTGCGTTTTCACGCTCCTGCTCCAGATCAAGAAGTGCGGTATACTGCGTATCATCCTCGTCCTCGCTGTCCATCTGCTCAGACTCTGTATCTTCTTTCAAAATATCTATTTCATTCTCTGAATGTACAAAATAATCAATGTCATCAATCACCGTGTACGATACAATCGACTTGACACTGACATTCACAGGTGCTTCCGGTGTTCTAAATCCCGGTACCGCGTCAAGTATCAGTTTGTACTCGCCCGGCTTGACATCTGAGATCAGAATCACACCATCTTTGTCTTCATCCACATAGACGCCTGTATCAGCCACCTCGACCATAAATTCCTGCCCCGATACAGCCTCGCCCTGGTCATCTACGATCTTCACTCGGATATCACGCTCCACAGAACTTGCCAGGATGGTAAGCGGGCGCACAGGCATCCCATTTTCGTCGACCTCATCCGAAGCAGGCTGATTGGAGCCACCTGATACCTCTGCGTCAAAAAAGTCGCTGTCCTTTAAAAATGCTGACAAATCCGCTCCATGCACCCGTCCGTCTTCTTCGATTGTCTGACCGGATGCCGCCATCGTTCCATTATCATTCGATGCCTTACTGCCATTACCCATGAGCCTGTTGAAATTTACTGCTGCCACCGCTGCCATGATCACCACAAGTGAGCACAACACAAGCAGAATCGCAATTTTCTTTCCCTTAGAGTCCATTTGCAACCTCTACAAGATATTTGCCATATTCTGTCTTCATTAACGGCTCCGCAAGCTTTAAGAGCTGATTCCTTGTAATAAAGCCTTTCTTATAAGCAATCTCCTCAATGCACGAGATATAGAGTCCCTGTCTTTTCTGGAATGCACACACAAAGTCAGCCGCATCCAAAAGGGAATCGTGGTTTCCGGTATCAAGCCATGCAAATCCACGTCCCATCGTCTCAACAGTCAGTGTACCGCGTCTGAGATATTCGTTGTTGATGCTTGTAATCTCAATCTCTCCTCTGGCAGAAGGCTTCACGTTCTTTGCGATCTCCACTACGTCATTGTCATAGAAATAAAGTCCTGGTACCGCATAATTGCTCTTTGGTTTCTCCGGCTTCTCCTCAATCCTTCTTTCTTATCTTTCGAAGTCCACGTATTTTTCATTCCATACAACGGCAGTTTTGATTGGTGCGCCTTTGCAGAAAATTTTATTTTCATAGCATCCCATTGGATCATTGATAAATTC
>JAFOYD010000052.1 GCA_017391545.1 Lachnospiraceae bacterium | reverse complement strand
GCTTTCTCGAGCGGGAACGAAATGAGAGCCGTGAAATCTATTACCCTTGCGAAGAATGTGGGGGTAGCTGTGGAAATACCGTGTATATCACAAGCCATGGAAACAGGTATCACGCTACCCTTAGCTGTAGTAAGCTAAAGAGGACTGTTTTGGCAGTGCCCATATCGCAGGTGGGTGGCAGAGGAGCATGTAGTAAGTGCGGAAACTGAAGAAAGGTAGAGATAGTAATATGAATATCATGATATATAAAATCCTGATGATCATGATCGGTATCCTGCTTTTGGCAGCGGGAATCGTTGATATCAGGAAAAAGCAGATCAGCAGGGGAATGATCCTTGCATTGCTTTTATTGTGTTTTGCAGTCATTCCGTTTAAGGAGGATTATGGCATCTATGATGCATTAGGAGGGCTGGCAATTGGTGCATGCGCCATCGGTGTATCGGTGGTGAGCAGAGAGCAGATTGGCAGAGGAGACGGCATGGTGATCGCGGCAATCGGGCTTGTATTGGGAGCATACAGCTGTATCGCAGTGGTATGTGTGGCATCAATGATTATGTGTGTGGTGTCAATTGTGGTCCTCATTTCGAAAAAGGGAACGAAACAGACCAGACTTCCATTTCTGCCGGCGGTTTTTGTGGGATACGCATTGTATACTTCACGTATCCTCCTATGAAAAGTGCGAAAATTATGAATAAAAGATGGGATAAAAAATATGAGGATGCCTACTTTACAGTAGAGGCTGCATTGCTGATTCCGATCGTGATGCTGTTTACGGTCATGATGATTTTTCTGGCATTTTACAGCTATGACAGATGTATTCTGGAACACAGCGCTTATGAGGCAGCGCTCCGAGGAACGAGCAATCATTTTGATACTGCCGATGAAGCAAAAAATGCAGCGCAGTCAGCAGCCGCGCGCCTGACCGAAGGAAAGCTTTTTGCCATGCATGATTTTTCTTACAGTGTTTTCGTGGATGCTGACAAGGTGACTGTGAATTATCATTGTGTGGTCAATATGCCATTTGTCACGTGGCTTAGTGAGTATGTATCCGGTATCGATCTGACGCTTGACATCAGTCGGAGTGCCAGACGATGCAGACAGACCAGAACAATTCGTGACTGCAGAATTATAAATAAATTAATACCAGAATAAGAAAGGAATGGTTATTAATATGAAACAGGATATGCCAGACATCAGCTATGAGAGAAGTATGAACCACAATTATATGATACTGAGCAAATGTGATTTTTTTGGGAAGGAAGGTGACAAGAATGGCGATTTTCGGACAAGGATGCTTTTGGAAAACAAGATTCCCGGACTTCTTCCTGTCACGCACAGACTGGTAAATGGCGAGAGCAGGTACTACTATGAGATCAATTCCCTGCAGTCGCTTGACAGACTCTATGATAAGAATGAGATTCGCTATGAGGAGCTGAAAGCCTTGCTGTCGGGTTGTGTCAGTCTGTTTGACACACTCGAAGAATACCTGCTTGATGGTACGCAGATCATCATGAAGCCGGAGCTTATTTATATGAATGTGGAAAAAATGGAGCCATACTTTGTGTGTTATCCGGACTACCAGGGCGATGTAAGGCTCAGCTTTATGGCGTTTATCGATGAGCTTCTTACCAAGATCGATCATACCGACGAGCGTGCTGTGATGCTGGGCTATCAGGTGTATCGCTATACCAGAAATCCCAATTATGTGATCAGTGAGATCGGTCATATGATGGAGCATATGATTGTGACGATGGCTCATGGGGAAGAACAGAGAAGGGTGGTTGAGAACTCCGCAGAAATTGGAAGCAGACCATTTGAGAATGGCAGAGAATCAGAGGTGCGGTGTGAGGACAGAAATGCTCTCAACGAAGCACAATTTGCATATGGAAATGAAACAGAATGTGGCGATGACACACAGGGATATGACGATGAAGAACATCATAGCAAAAGGAAGTCCGGAAATGTGGGTGATCTGATCGGTGGAATTTTCTGTATCTTTGTCTCTCTTTGTGCAGGGGCAATCGTGCTGGGAGCAAGGGTGATCGGTGTCTTTCGTCTCAGTGGAAAGAATGAATTGTACCTGTATGGAGCAATAGCAATGGCGGTCATGGCAGCAGTTCTTTTTTTCATCTGCTACATCAAGAAACGAAAGCAGGACAGGGAGCTTGAAGCCTTAGCGGAGGGCAATACAACTGAAATGGATGAGCAATTTTACAGTTTGGCGGGGGAGAACAGTATGGATTGTCAGAATGATATGGTGGAATATTCGGATTCCATATTTGATAACCGACAATCAAAAAAAGAGTATACAATGCAGCAGAGTTATTATAACAAAAGCCGTCAACCAAAAGCCTGTAATGAAACAGTGTGCTTAGGTGACGGCATTGTGGAAGAGCGGATGCTCTGTGGCAGAATCAACGGCAGGGAAGTCAATATCTCTCTGAACAAGCTGCCTATGACAATCGGAAAACTGGCAACACTTTCAGATTTTGTGATAAATGACACTGCTGTCAGTAAAATGCATGCCCGCTTTGAGGAGCGGGATGGCAGAGTCTGTGTCTGCGATCTCAACTCCACAAATGGGACAGTCCGAAATGGGATGCTTTTGGGAATCAATCAGTCGGTGGTGCTCGAACCAGGTGACAGGCTTCGATTTGGCAGAACCTGCTTTACCTATTGCTGATTCGTAACTGATTCATTATTTCCACCATTCAACTTTTTTGGAGGTAATCTGAAACGTAATCTTTTTCTCACCTCCGTAGTTATCACCGATACCTCGAAGGATGACAGTGGCGCTACCTTTCAACGTATTGTTTTTGTAGGTCGTTTCGTCGATCGTGTAGTCGATACCATAGATGAGATTGGTGTTATTTAGCTTGATTGTGATGTCATCTTTGGTAAGTGTCACTTTTCTGCCGTTTTGATAAATCTGTGGCTTTACGGTTACTTTTGCTTTGGACACATCAGCAGCGATGATGCGGTATGTTGCTGACAAGGATGCATTGCCATTGCCTGTATAAGGACCGATTCCAGTTACAGTTGCACAGATGAGCGTTCCTGTCTGGGGGATATCATCCGTACCGATCGGTTCTCCTTTTTTGCTTCCATCTGCGTAGGTATAAATGACATTCTTGTCATAATCTTTGCCTGCGACAAGCTTTGAACCGTTCGCGTCGGTCAGCGTCAGTGTAGTCTTGTAGCTGTTTGTCTTATTTTTATACACGACATCTTTTGCTGTCATGGTCAGTTTACCGTTCGTGTCTGACATAGCGCCGTCAGTGATTGACCAGGTACCCTGAAAGCTTCCCCTGAAATTTCCTTTTCCTGTAATCGTGAGCGTTGGAAGCTTCTTTTCTGCGGTATCTGCAGTGGTCACTGCAGTGTTGTTCGTGTATTTTACAGTATAGTCAGTACCATAAGTAAGTTTCGTACCGTTGTAGTATAAGACAATACCTGGTTTCGTTTTTCCCTTCATGTAGGGCGAAGTAATTTTTGAAATATTGTCAACAGGTATGAGTGTGTCAGGAGCATTTTCGGTATAGTACGCCATCGTAATTGCAGGGCTTGGTGCGTTTGCTCCGTTACTGATATCGTAGCCTGTGATTCGGTAGGTCTTTTTGACCTGACCACTGTATTCATTGATGCCTTTGAATAGAATCGTGGCATTTCCGGCTTTGGTGATGTTGGAATAGGATACAACATAGTCACCTGTGACACCATTGTCCTTGCTTTCTTTTAGAAGAATACCATCGACAACAAGCGAAACACCGTTTTGCATGACATCTACAGTATTTCCTGTATAGGTCTTGGCTGTGATGCCGTTTACAGCAGCTTTATTAATCGGTGTGCCAACAATTTTGTAAGTAATCTTTTTGGAGCCTGCAAAGTCACTTCCACTCACTGCGGTGATGGTTGCTGTGGCAGTTCCGATTGCCATATTGTTTGTGTATGATATGGTGTAGTCTCCGGTTTTTCCTCCATCTGTGCTTTCCACAAGCGTGGTGTTCTTGTAGGTGACAGTAAGCTTTTCAGGTGCAATTCCCTTGCCCGCATTTTTGTCGACAAGTGAATTCTGATAGATCTGATCTGGGATCTTTGCAATCTTTACCTTGCTTAACATTGTCTTATTACTGATTATCTCAGAGATCATGATCGTTCCGGTATAGTTGCCATTTCCTTTGATCATAATTGGATAGGAACCGACATTTTTGTAGGCACCTGTGGTCGTCTGTGGGTATGAAACAGTATAATCTGTCTTCGCTGTCAGCTTTTTGCTTCCGCAGTATACGGCAGGAGCGGATTTCTGAACTTTGCCATTGTACGCCACTGTGATGTCCTCTGCGCTGATTTCACTTGCTTCAAGTGATTTCGGCAGGATATTAAAAGTAACAGATTCGGTTCCGGTGTAATTGCCTTTGCCTTTTACCGTGATGGTCGGTGTGTTTTTGGCAGAGGTATTTACATTTTTGTTATTTTTGTAGGTGACCGTGTAGTCTTTTCCTAAAGTAAGCTCGATGAGTTCATTTGTTCCGTCCGTATAGGAGACACTGTCATATACCTTTACAGTGGGCTTAATGTAGGTTCCGGTGTAGGTATAGTCCCCGATCGGAACAATATAAAAGCCTTTTCCCAGTTCCATAAAATAGGGATAGAGTATAAGTGTTACATCAGTTATCGTTACATCAGTGTCAAAGCGTCTACCTTTTCCATCCTTGTCGGTATACCATCCCAGAAAGGTCTTGCCGTCTATCGTTCCCGGATCTGGAAAGTCATCTGCTGACAGGGTTGCACCATAGGCAACGTCAAGCTCTTTGATTGTTTTGGCATAATCAGCTGACATAAAAGTCACTTTGCAGCTCTCGACAGTGATTTCATAGCTTGCTGTGATACCTGCGACGGTTGCAGAAATTGTGGCAGTTCCCTTGGAAAGAGCTGTTACCTTGCCGCTTGCCACACTGGCAACAGATGGATCGGAGCTGGACCACACAATGGTTGTATCGGAGGTCGTATCCTTTGGCATATAATCAGCAGTCAGAGCGAGATTCTTTCCGACATACATCATAGCTGATGTGGAAGGAGGATCTGTCTCGTCATTGAGATTTTTCAGTGCCAGACTGTATATGGGAGCTTCGACAATGACTTTGCACTGTGCTGTTTTTCCATTTGTGGATGTCGCAGTGATTGTGACTTCACCGGCTGACAATGCAGTTACGGTACATTGCTTCGTGGATTCGTCAGGGGTAACGGATACTATTTTGGGGTTTGAGGATGACCATGTGATTTTTTTGTTATCCGTAGTATCAGACGGAGTGAAGTTTACAGTCAGTGTGTCAGTGGACTTCCGGTCTGTCTGATTTCCGACAATTGTGTCAGTTCTGTAAAGCACAATTTCTGCTTTGTCGAGCGTAATTTCCTGAATTTCTTTTTGTCCCGGTATACTCTGATATACAGGTATTTTAAACACAAAACCGGAATCAAGGCTTCCTGCGCCTGCATACATTTTTTTGGTGGATGCGGATTCGCTCGCGGGAGCCTGAATATTCTGCATATACTGATGGTTGTACAGCCCATAGGGGCTGTTTGCATCGACATTAAATTTTTCAAGATAAATCGTATCCTGTCCCTTTAATATGTAATTATTTCCGATGGTTGCCGCGCCGCCTTCCAGAGATTTATAGCGTGTATTCCATCCTTTTTCCCTGGCATATTCGAGTCCTTTTTTGATCTTTTCCTCTGTAGAAGAGCCGTTTACCCCTACGTTAAAATAATTGTAATAGCCTTCATAACCCTGATAGGTTCCGGAAATCAGCGCAGAGGTTCCATTTCCCTGCTCCTGATATACGCGGGAAGCAAGATGGATGGGACTTAATTTACGGTTCTTACCAATCTCATAGAAAGCCTCCGCATAGGTCCTGTTCTGGGAGTCATCCGGTATATTTCCACTCATGAAGGTATTATTCAGGAAGGTCTGGATGGCGGATACATTATGGTAGGTACTGTTAAATGTAAGCTGCTCGAACTGAAAAATATAAGTCTCTGTCAGAAAGTTGCAGGGATTCATATAGTATGCAATCGCAGGCTTTGTGGCATAGTACCATCCACTTTCTGTGGGACAGGGATCGCCAACCCAGCCTTTTGAAGCGTTGCTCGTCGTACTTTGGATCAGGCTTTTGACACCGAGTTCGTTGTTGACAACAGTATCAAATTCAAGCCCTGTATTCATGGGAACAAAGGTCCAGTTTGGATGTTGTGTTTTTAAGGCTTTCAGGCTTTCCTGATACGTGGAAGGAAATGCATCAATGTCAGAGGTATCAATACTGTTTGTCGCGTTGGAGTAAGCTGTCATGCCATAGACAGTGCTTTGCGGATAGAGTGCATCCAGATATTTGGACTCCCATGCGATCCAGTCCTCATCGGC
>JAFOYD010000051.1 GCA_017391545.1 Lachnospiraceae bacterium | reverse complement strand
TGGGGCGGTCGGAAGTCATGTTCCATGCCATAGATAAGTCTCCTTCCCTAATGTATTAGTGTATTAATCAATTAGTACACTAATACAATAATACAATTGCCAGAATATGTCAACAACATTTTTGAAATAATTTTAATTTTAATTCTCTTGTTTATGGTGGGCAGCCATTGTATAATTAAGGTCATGGAAAACTTGAGAAAACAATTGGAAAACTACATTAATAATAAAGAAATGATATTAAGCGCGACGGTCAGCAACCCGCGTGACAGAGAGAAGATACAAAAGCTGCGAATACGCCCGATTCAGAAAAAGGAGGAACTTTTATATCAGGCAGAGCGCTTTGTGGGTACAAAGGCGTATCATCAGAATCTGTCTGCGGCAGAGCTGCCGGATCTGATCGTAAATGCTTTGACAGAGGATTTCAGACAGCTCGAGCTTGAGACGACACAGCACAGACTCACGGCTCTTGTCAGCAAAAAGGGAAAAGTGACGATCAAGGAAAAGAAAATATCAGCGGGACAGACACTGGAAGAAAAAGATTTTTCTCATGACAAGCAAAAGCAGTATATTCTTCCACAGGATGAACCGGTACCGTTCCTGGTCGAGCTTGGGGTACAGACGCCTGACGGCAGGGTGGTCAAGGCAAAATACGATAAGTTCAGACAGATCAACAGATATCTTGAATTTGTGAGGGACATTCTGCCAAGCCTTCCGCGCGAGGAGGGCAGGACACTTCAGATTATTGACTTTGGATGTGGCAAGTCGTATCTGACATTTGCACTATACTACTATCTGAAAGTCATGAATCATTATGACATCCGTGTCATCGGACTTGACCTGAAAAAGGATGTGATCGAGAACTGTCAGGCGCTTGCGGATAAATTCGGTTATGATGGGTTAAAATTCCTTGTAGGGGACATCAGCTCATACAATGGTACAGACAGTGTGGATATGGTCGTGACGTTGCATGCATGTGATACAGCTACGGACTATGCGCTTGCCAAAGCAGTACAGTGGAACGCGCGCGTGATTCTCTCGGTGCCCTGCTGTCAGCATGAGCTGAACCGGCAGCTTCACTGTGATGAGCTGGAACCGATTCTTGGGTATGGGCTGATCAAGGAGCGCATAGCGGCACTCATGACAGACGCAATCAGGGCAAGACTGCTTGAGGAGCAGGGATATGACACACAGATACTGGAATTTATCGATATGGAGCATACACCGAAAAACATCCTGATCAGGGCAGTCAGGAGAAATCACATGAAGTACAATGCAGGAAAAAATCATGATAAGCTCATTCAGATGGAGGAGCTTTTGCATGTCAGACCAACACTTCAGACGCTTTTGGAAAAGGAATAAAAGAATAGGTGAATTGCAATGAAAAAAGTTATTGCCAAGGTGATTACATGCATAGCCGTTTTTATCATTACACTTTTTGTCAGTGGAAGTATTTACAATAAGGGTAATAAGGAAATGACTGCGAGTATGGCACAGGCGTCACTTCCATTGGTCCATATCAGCACCAATGGGATATCCTATAATTATCTTCATGGATTGAAGCAGGAGATGGACGGAAGTTTTTTCAGGGATACCATCACACCACTTGGTGATGGGCGGACGCTGAGCTTTGTGATCGATAAATATGATAATAAAATAGGCAAGATATCGTTTGAAGTCAGGAGCATCGACGGGACACGTCTTGTAGAGAGCACGAGAGTCAATGACTACAAGGAAGATGCGGATACGATTCGTGCCACGGTCACGATCAAGGATCTGATCGAGCCGGGGACGGAGTACAACTGGATTCTGATGCTTGAGGTCGGAGATGAGACGATACGATATTACACGAGAATCATTGATGGAAATCAGTATTATACCTATGAGAAGCTTCATTTTGTCATGGATTTTCATGACAGGACATTTGACAAAGAGCGAAGCGATGAGCTTGCGACCTATCTTGAGTCGAATTCAAAAGGCGACAACACGACACTGAGCTATGTGAACATCCATAACAGCTTAAAGCAGGTCACATGGGCGGATCTGAAGGTTGCGCAGGTGGATGAACCGCAGGTGTCGATCAGTGAGATCGAGCCACAGACGGCTTCCATCCGTATGAATTATAGAGTCAGAACCACAGAAGGGAAGAAAAAATACGAGTATAATATTGTGGAATTTTTCCGCATCCGGTATACGACAGACAGGACCTATCTGCTCGATTATGAGCGTACGATGAATCAGATCTTTGATCCGGAAGCAGATGTCTACGGTGGAAATAAGATCATGCTTGGCATCCGCAAGAGTGATGTCCAGATGATGGAGAGTGACGGCGGTTCCAATCTTGCTTTTGTCAATGAGAACCAGCTTTTCTGCTATCATGCTGCAGACAGGAAGATCGCCAGTCTTTTCAGCTTTTATGATGGAAATGATATCAGAAGCAATTATGATAACCATGCGATCAAGATTCTGAGTGTGGACGAAACGGGAAATGTGCGTTTTATCGTATACGGATATATGAACAGGGGACGCTATGAGGGGAACATCGGCGTGCAGGTATGCGAGTACAACGGCATGCTCAACACGGTGGAGGAGCTTGTGTTCATTCCTTACAATAAGTCTTACGCAACGCTTAAGACGGATATGGAGCAGCTTTCCTATATCAACAGAAATGGTATCTTCTATATGTATCTGGATGGTTCGATCCTTGCCATCAATCTGATGGAGCAGTCCTGTGATGAGATCGCAGGGAATCTGCAGCAGAGAAGTTTTCAGGTGTCAGACAGCGACAAAATGCTTGTGTGGCAGAACTCGGCTGACGCCTATGACTGCACGAAGCTGATTTTGATGAATCTCAATACGGGAGAGACTCAGGAAATTAAGACGGGCAGTGGCAGCAGAATGCTTCCGCTTGGCTTTATCAATGAAGATCTGATTTATGGTGTGGCACAGTACGATGATATCCGAACGGATTTTACCGGAGCGGTGACCTTCCCGATGTATATCGTGTATATCCAGGACGAAAAGGGAGAAGTGCTAAAGACCTACAGGCAGGAAGGAATTTATGTGACGGATGCGTCCATATCAGATAATCTGATCACGCTCTCCCGTGTCGTGAAGGAAAGCGATGGCAGCTACAGCTCTACGACTGACGATCAGATCGTCAATAATCTGGTGGAAGAAAGTGGTTATAATTCCTCAGAGGTCGTGGCGACACAGAATTATGAAAAAATCGTTCAGCTCGTGCTCAAAAATACGATGGAGACGAAAAAGCTGAAAAAGACGAAGCCGCTTCAGGTCATGTTTGAAGGCTCCAGGGTGATTGAAGTGACGATCGAAAATCCGGTAAGCAGATACTATGTATATGGCAAGTATGGCATCGAGGGAACGTTTACGAACGCGGCAGATGCCATCAACCTGGCATATGGGATCAGCGGAACGGTCGTCAACCACAAGGGTGATTATGTGTGGAAAAGGACTGCCAGAAGTACGAGAAATCAGATCATGGCGATTACCGGAAAGGCAAGCAGTGAGGAAAGCTCAAGTCTTGCAGTGTGCCTTGAGACGATTCTTGGCTTTGCAGGTTCGGTCAAAAATGTGCAGCCGATGCTTGATAACGGAAAGACGATCAGGCAGATTCTGGAAGAAAATCTGAATGATACGACAGTGCTTGACTTAAGGGGCGTGAGTCTTGATGCAGTGCTGTACTATGTCAATCAGGATATCCCGGTTCTGGCAAC
>JAFOYD010000050.1 GCA_017391545.1 Lachnospiraceae bacterium | reverse complement strand
CGGAAGCTTATCATCAAGCTTTTTGAACAAGGCAGCAGATGATGCCAAGAACAGACGAAGCGTACTGAACTATCTGCGCGGTGAGCAAAAGGACGGTACCGCGAATCGTGAGGGAGAGGATTTCTGTTCCACGATTGTCCTGGAAATCGAGGACACCGGAACGCATACCTTTGCCTGTGTCGGCATGGCATTTGAAGTTCGTAGAAATGACTCGGAAATCAAAAAGTACATCTTTTTCAGTCATGCAGGCAAAATACCAGAGACGGAATACCTGACGGAAGAAGGCTATGTGTGCACGAATCAGGAAATCAGAAAGCTGATTGAGCAAAGGACAAAATCAGAGGATAACAAGGGCAGAGATATCAATAAGGTCTATGGATCAAGGGAGGCTTATCTTGGTGCGCTTTATGATGTAATCCTCGGTTATGTAGATGGCACGCGCTTTCAGATCATGCAAAAGAGCGCAATTGCCCTCAAGATGACAAACGGAACAGGTCAGTTCATCAGGGACTATATGTTTCCAAAAAGTGACAGCAATGTCATTGAAAAGATCAGTGATCAGTTAGGCTCTTATAAAGACATTCAGGAAAAAATAAAAGACATGCGCCATCGTATTGATCTGCTCAGTGAGGTGCGTGATGCCGGAGACAAGAAGCTTCAGGTGAGCATGGATATTGCAAAGGCATATGCGATAATCAACTGTATTGATGTCGTTGATTTGCAGGATAAAATTACCGTGGCAAATCAGGAGCTTGAGCAGAATATGGCAGAGCTTGCAAAGCTTGAGGAAAATCAGGCAAAGAATAATGCGATTTTAGCGGCAATTGATGAGGAGCTGATTCAGGTCAAGGCGGATCTGCAGTCAAGTGACCTTGGTGCGAAGGAAAATAATTTGCGTGAGCTCAAAAAGCGTCAGGAAATGCTTACGGAGAATAGTGAGCAGTGGCGCAAAGTGCTGGAAGGACTGCGTAAATGGGAAGAGGACGAGATTATCACCGATTATGTGAGCAATCCGATGCTCCATAAAATCAGCGCTTTCTGCAAGGGAAATATTGACGAGGAACAGTGTATTGGACTGCGAAAGAGCATCCAGGGAACGATGGAAAGCATCGACGAGGCATTGGAGGAATACAATGAAAGGCGACGTGAGACAGAGCCGGAGTTAAAGGAGCTTCGCACGCTCGTCGATGATATGATCAATGACAGAAAGCCGTATCCTGCCATCTTGAAGGAAGCGCGCAGTGCTTTGGAGCGCAGGCTCAGTGACCTTTACGGACGCACGATCAAGGTACACATTCTGGCGGATCTATTTGATGTCAGGGACAAGGAATGGAAGAATGCGATCGAGGGAAGAATGGGACGTCTGAAGCTTTCCCTTGTGACAGAGCCACAGTATGCGCACGATGCAGCGAAAGCTTTTCGTGAGATGAAAAAGTATGAGGAAGTGGAGCTGATCAATACCGATGCAATCGTAAAAAGTGATCCAAAGGTAGAGGAAGGTTCTCTCTACGAGGCCGTGGAGACAAAGCTACCGTATGTTGACGCATGCTTGAAACGTTACCTTGGCAGAATCATCAAGTGTCATTCCGTTGAGGAATTGGAGCAGGTGCGTGATGGTGTTACTGCGGACTGTTATTCTTACAGCAACTTTATCTTCCGTCATCTCCGCAAAAAGGATTATGACAAATATGCCTGCATCGGAAGCAAGGTATCCAAGACGAAGCTGGAGCAGTATCAGACAGAGCTTGCAAAATTGGAGTCAGAGCATGAAGAACAGCTCAAGATGATTGGTCATTTGAAGCGCGCACAGGATTTTGAACAGCTCAAAAATGATGATACTTATTTCGTGCATCTGTCAGTGGCAGGAAAAGAGCTTGATCAGGTGATGAATGAGATCGGTGTGCTACAGAAGGACATTAAATTATTAAAAGAAGGCAAGTATAAGGACTTGCAGGAGCGCAAGGACAGGCTTGATGAGAAACGCAGGTTAAAACAGATTGAAGTAAATGAAAATCAGAATCTGGCAAATGACCTTGAACGGAAAAAAGGTCGTCTGGAGGGAGAGCTTAACACCAATCAAAAGCTTCTTGAGGAAAAGCAGATGGGTTATGTGCCAAATGCCGAAATCGAGAATGAAGTAAAGGAGCTGTTAAAGTCGCGCTCTGGCCAGTCTGTCAAGAACCAGAAGAAAAATGAAGTCGAAAACCTGTTGCAGAAAGAGGAACAGGAAGAAGAAAACTTGCAGATTGCCAGAAATCGTTTTAACAGAGAGTATCCTTCTGTCGGATTTAACGGAATGGAGAAATCAAATGATGTCTATGTGAAGCTATTGAATGATTATCAGAATGACTATGAGCCTGCATATGAGAGTGAGTTTGAGAAGCAGTGCAGTCAGATTTACAAGAGTCTGCGTGAAAACGTGATTGCGACCATTCATGGTGATATCAATGCCGCAAAGCGCCATACGCATGAAATCAACCGTCTGCTTCGCAAGACGAACTTTGCAGACAGTACCTATCAGATTAAAATTGAGCCTGCTAAAAACGAGAACGGCCAGTTTTATGAAATGTTGACCGCACCGGAGCTTGACAGCAAAAATGTTGGTGGCAATGTCATCGAAGGACAGCTCAGTCTTGGCGAGGATGAATTTTATCAGAAATATGAGGCAAAGATCAAGCTGCTCACCGATAAATTCATGCCAAAGCAGAAGCCTTCATCGCTCCCAATGTCATCAAGGAGATAAGTATAAGAGTTAACTTTTTCATTATCTGTATCTTAAAGCTATTGTACCGAATCTCATACGAAGTCCACCAGACAAGTCAGTTGTTGGTGTAGCACGAGCACTTTCCGAATCTTCTCTGTAATCACCAGTAAGACGAGTAATCCTATCAT
>JAFOYD010000049.1 GCA_017391545.1 Lachnospiraceae bacterium | reverse complement strand
TAAAGGGAAAGATCAATACGGATTATTATGAAAAGCTGATCGAGAAATATCTCATCGGCAATCAGCATAAATCAATAGTGGTTGTATCTCCAAAGGAAGGACTGACTGCAAAAAATGAAAAGGAGCTTGCTGACAGGCTTGCTGCATACAAAGCGGGATTGAACAGGGAGGAAATCCGGCAGATTGTCGCTGAGACAAAAGCACTCCATGAATTTCAGGAGGCGGAGGACGATCCGGAAAACCTGGCAAGGATACCGATGCTGACAAGAGCTGATATGAAGAAAGAAGCGGAAGGGTTTGTGAATGATGTCAGAAGCATTGAAGATACGAAGGTGCTGTTTCATGATATACAGACAAATGGCATCGGTTATATCAGACTGATTTTTGATGCCTGCAATGTGCCGGCAGATCTTTTTGCATATATTGGTATTCTCAAAAATGTATTGGGGTATGTGGATACGGATCAGTACAGCTTTGGAGAACTCTGCAACGAAATGAATATTCATACAGGTGGGATATCGAGCACTGTAAATACGTATGTCAATGCGAAAAAACTGGATGAATATAAGCTCACTTTTGAGGTCAAGACAAAGGCAATGTATGATGAACTTCCGGCTGCATTTGCACTTATGACAGAAATCATGACAGCTTCAAAACTGACGGATGAAGGCAGGCTTTTGGAGATACTTGAGGAGCTGAAATCAAGAATGCAGGGCAATATGACGGCTGCCGGACATTCGCTGGCTGCAGTAAGAGCGATGTCTTATTTCAGTGAGACAGCAGCAGTGTCAGAGCTTGTGAGCGGTATTCCATGTTATCGCATGCTTGAGAAGCTGACAGCTGATTTTGATGCAAATAAAGACGAACTTGTGGACAAGCTTGGAATGCTCATGAAGTGCATTTTCAGACCGGAAAACCTGATGGTAGACATTACAGCTACGGAAGAGGGATTTGAAGTTGTAAAACAGCTTGTTCCATCTATGAAGGCAAAACTGTTCACAGCGCCTGTCAGAAAAGAGCGTTTCGGACTGACACCACAAAAGCGCAATGAAGCCTTTTCCACATCGGCCCAGATCCAGTATGTGTGCAGGGCAGGAAATTATATGACAAATACAGACTATAAGTACACTGGCGCACTGCGGGTACTGAAGGTGATCCTTGGCTATGATTATCTGTGGCTGAACGTGCGTGTCAAAGGCGGAGCCTATGGCTGTATGTGCAATTTTGGTAAGACGGGAGACAGTTACCTGGTTTCCTACAGGGATCCGAATCTGAGCAAGACGGTTGACATTTTTGAAAAGACAGGGGAATATCTGAGAAGTTTTGATGCAGATGAGCGCACGATGACAAAATATATTATCGGTGCTGTCAGCGATATGGATGTGCCAATGACGCCTGCAGTAAAGGGTGCCCGTTCGTCAAGTGCTTATCTGACGAATCTAAGCCTTGCTGACCTGCAGAAAGAGCGCGACGAACTGCTTTCCTGCACACAGGAGGATATCAGAGCTCTTGCAGGTTTCCTGGATGCCATTATCGGACAGGAGGCAGTGTGTGTGGTTGGCAACAGCCAGTCGATCGAGGAAAACAGAGAACTGTTTATGAACGTGGAAAATCTTTTCCACTAGTGAAATACGGAGGAACAATCATTCATGAATAAAACGTATAAGTCAGGCTTTGCGGCACTGATTGGAAGACCCAATGTAGGAAAATCCACATTGATGAACTGCCTGATCGGGCAGAAGATCGCCATCACATCCAAAAAGCCACAGACGACAAGAAACCGCATCCAGACCGTCTATACTTCAGACGAAGGGCAGATTGTATTCGTGGATACGCCTGGAATCCACAAGGCAAAAAATAAGCTTGGAGACTATATGGTGAATGTGGCAGAGCATAGCCTTAGAGAGGTCGATGTCATCCTGTGGCTGGTGGAGCCTACGGACTATATTGGCGCAGGTGAGCAGCATATCATTGAGCAGCTCAAAAAAGTAAAGACTCCGGTAATCCTGGTCATTAATAAGATCGATACAGTGAAAAAAGAGGAACTATTCGGATATATTGATGCTTACAGAAAAGAGCTTGACTTTGCCGAAATCGTACCGGTATCTGCATTGAAAAAAGATAATACCGATGTATTGATACAACAGATTATGAAATATCTGCCATATGGACCGGCGTTTTATGATGAGGACACCATCACGGACCAGCCGACAAGACAGATTGTAGCAGAGCTCATCAGAGAGAAGGTTCTCAGGAGCATTGATGAGGAGATTCCTCATGGTGTGGCAGTCACGATTGAGTCCATGAAATTCAGTAAAAAAATTGTTGACATTGATGCTACGATTATCTGCGAGCGTGACTCACATAAGGGCATCATCATTGGAAAAGGCGGTTCCATGCTGAAAAAGATAGGCTCCATGGCACGTCCTGAGATCGAGGATCTGTTGGAACAGCACGTCAATCTTCAGCTGTGGGTCAAGGTGAAAAAGGACTGGCGTGACAGTGATTTCCTTATCAAGAATTTTGGCTATGATCCCAAAGAAAATGAATAAAATTACTGCATAAGCACACCCTATTCCTGTGGAAGCATTTGTGTAACAGGAGCAAAGCATCACACAAAGGTTACTGAACGGCTAGGACAGTGACACGGAAAGGGCAGGGACATTACATGTACGAGGATGGATGGAGCCGGTTTATGCAGACAGGGCAGGTATGTGATTATCTGTCTTACAAGGGGCATCCTGATGTGGAAAAAGCCAATCATAAGGCAGGAGATATACATGAGTGTGGGCATACAGGATTTCGTCATACTGACAGGAATCATCATCAAATCAGAACCGATCGGCGAATATGACAGGAGAGTCGTCATTCTGACAAAGGAAAGGGGTAAAATATCAGCCTTTGCAAGGGGAGCCAGAAAACCCGGCAACAGGCTGATGGCCCCGACAAATCCGTTTTCCTTTGGACAATTCAGACTCTATGCAGGCAGAAGCTCCTACAATATGTCAGAAGCAGAGATCACAAATTACTTTGAAGAACTCAGACAGGATTTTGCAGGGGCATATTATGGCATGTATTTTCTGGAAATATGCGATTACTATACAAGGGAAAATAATGATGAGACATCAATGCTCAAACTTTTATATCAGTCACTGAGGGCATTGACGTCTCCTAATTTTGATAACAGGCTTGTGAGAGCTGTATTTGAGCTAAAGGCGATCATCATCAATGGCGAGTTCGCAGGTATACACAAAAGTGACAGACTGATGGATGCTACGGTTTATACGATTGATTACATAATAAGGACACCGGCAGAAAAGCTTTTTTCGTTCTGCGTGAAGCCTGAAATATTGCAGGAACTAGGCGATTTTAGTCAGAGGATGTGTAAAAAAACATTCGACAGAGATTTTAAAAGTCTTGAAATACTTGAAAAACTAGAATAAGTTGTTTATAATAAGACGCAGAACTTTTGCAAAACTAAATTTTTTATTAAAAATGGAGATTAATAATGAAAAAATTTATGAGGGTAGGAAAGACGTTTGCCTTAGTACTCTGTGTTTTCATACTTGGTCTCACTGCATGTGGCAGTAAGGAAGAGGAAAATACACAGGAAGCACAGGTGACATCAATTTCGATCAAAAAGGATGGAAGCATTTCAAGCAAGATCGTAGAGGACTTTGCACAGAGCTATTATGATGTAGATGGTCTGAAATCCATGATTGAAACTTCGATAGCGGAGTACAAGGCACAAAACAGCGAAGCACAGGTATCGCTTAAAAAATGTGAGGCGGCGCAAGGGGCAATTGAGGTAATCATGGAGTTTGGCAGCGATCGTGATTATGCAGGCTTCAATGAGGAAGACTTTTTTGCAGGTACAATACAGGCTGCAAATCAGGCAGGTTATGATTTGAATGTGACTTTGCATGCAATCTCTGATAAGCTTGAAAAAGCCAGCATATCAAAACCGGAACTTCTGGGAATGGGTGACCGCCACATCGTGATCTTTGAGGCGCCAGAGACTGAGGAAGGCGTGGAAGCAGAGACCATACGGATCAGCTGTTTTGATGAGATTTTGTATGTAGGGGAAGGCGTGACCGCAGTGAATAAAAAAAGTGCGGATGTAAAGCTTTCGGACGGTTATGGTATCATCGTTTTCAAATAAACATGTTCGATTTTTAGATACACAAAAAATAAGTTAGGAGAATAGAAATGGAAAAGACATTAGACAAAATTGTAGCTTTATCAAAAAGCAGAGGATTCGTATATCCCGGTTCAGAAATTTATGGCGGACTTGCCAATACATGGGATTACGGCAATCTTGGCGTCGAGCTGAAAAACAATGTAAAAAGGGCTTGGTGGCAGAAATTTATCATGGAGAATCCGTACAATGTAGGCGTAGACTGTGCCATTCTTATGAACCCTCAGACATGGGTTGCATCAGGTCATCTGGGTGGATTTTCAGATCCCCTTATGGACTGCAAAGAGTGCCATGAAAGATTTAGGGCAGATAAGCTGATCGAGGATTATGCAAGCGAGAAGGGCATCACACTGGAGAAGCCGATTGATGCATTCTCACAGGAAGAAATGAAGAATTTTATTGAGGAAAATAATATCCCATGTCCGACCTGTGGGAAGCACAACTTTACTGATATTCGTCAGTTCAACCTGATGTTCAAGACCTTTCAGGGTGTTACTGAAGATGCGAAGAATACTGTTTACCTCAGACCGGAGACAGCGCAGGGGATTTTCGTAAATTTCAAGAATGTACAGAGAACATCAAGAAAGAAGATTCCTTTTGGTATCGGTCAGATTGGTAAATCGTTTAGAAATGAGATTACTCCCGGAAACTTTACTTTCAGAACAAGAGAGTTCGAGCAGATGGAACTTGAGTTTTTCTGTGAGCCTGGCACAGACCTTGAATGGTTCCAGTACTGGAGAGGCTTCTGTAGAGATTGGCTCTTAAGCCTTGGTATCAAAGAGGAAGAGATGCGTCTGCGTGACCATGATCCTGAGGAGCTTTGCTTCTACTCGAAAGGAACGACGGATATTGAATATTTATTCCATTCCATCGGCTGGGGTGAGCTTTGGGGTATCGCCGACAGAACAGATTATGACCTTACACAGCATCAGAATACATCCGGACAGGATATGTCTTATTTTGATGATGAGAAGAAGGAAAAATATATCCCATATGTTATTGAGCCTTCTCTTGGAGCAGACCGTGTCGTGCTTGCGTTCCTTTGCGCAGCATATGATGAGGAGGAAATCGGTGAGGGAGATGTGCGTACTGTCCTTCATTTCCATCCTGCACTTGCACCGGTCAAGATTGGTGTCCTTCCACTGAGCAAGAAGCTCAATGAGGGCGCTGAAAAGGTATTTGCACAGCTTTCAAAGAAGTATAATTGCGAGTTTGATGACAGAGGAAATATCGGTAAGAGATATCGCCGTCAGGATGAGATTGGTACACCGTTCTGTATTACATATGATTTTGAGTCTGAAGAGGACCATGCAGTAACGGTACGTTTCCGTGATTCAATGGAACAGGTGCGCATTAAGATCGACGAGCTGGATGCTTATTTTGCTGATAAGTTTACATTCTAGAATATATTTACGTGATTTTGTGATTGAAGCGGGCGGGCATACTCGTCCGCTTTAAAAAATATAGAGATAAGGAGTGAATGATTATGAAAAAGAAATTTGTAGCAATCATGTTAACAATGTCAATGGTGGCAGCACTTGCAGGTTGTGGAAACAGCAAGGGTGAGGAGACGGCAGCGCAGGATACAACAGCTTCAGAGGCAGCAGTTTCTGATATGGCAGCATCTGAAACACCAGCAGAGGATACAGCCCAGAGCGCAACCGAAGAAGGAAAAGTATATAAGGTGGGTATCGTTCAATATGTGGATGATGCTTCCTTAAATCAGATCGAAAAGTCAATTGAGGCAGAGCTTACAGCCAAAGGCGAGGAGCTTGGCGTTACGTTCGACTTTGCAGACTATACACACAATGGTCAGGCGGATTCTACAGTGTTGAATCAGATCGCAACAGACCTCGTGGCAGACCAGGTTGATGTGATTATCCCAATTGCGACACCGGCAGCAATGATCATGCAGAATGCAACAGAGGACAATCAGATACCGGTCGTATTTTCAGCTGTATCTGACCCTGTAGGAGCAGGACTTGTAGCCAGCGCTGATGCACCGGGAGCAAACATTACAGGTACATCGGATGCAATTGATACAGAGGCCATCTTTAAACTGATCGTAGCTGCAAACCCTGACACAGCAAAAGTCGGACTCCTGTATGATAAGAGTCAGGCAGGATCAATTCAGTCAATCGAGGATGCAAAGGCATATTGCGATGCCAATGGAATTACATATGTAGAGAAGACAGGTACCACGACAGCAGAGGTTCAGGCAGCAGCAGATGCACTTGTCGCTGAGCAGGTTGATGCAGTTTTCACACCACAGGACAATACAATCATGACAGCAGAGCTTGCTATTTTTGAAAAATTCACAGAAGCAGGCATTCCTCACTATACAGGTGCAGATTCCTTTGCACTGAACGGAGCATTCTG
>JAFOYD010000048.1 GCA_017391545.1 Lachnospiraceae bacterium | reverse complement strand
GATATCATCAGGCAGTCCTGCCGAGCTGCCTTCATCCGAATCATTTCCGTCTCCGCTGCTTTCGCCTGTTCCGTCACTTCCACTTCCATCTCCGTTTCCGCTTCCGTCTCCGGTATTTTCACTTCCGCTTCCGTCTCCGCTGCTTCCGCCTGTTCCATCGCTTCCGTCTCCGGTATTTCCACTTTCACTTCCGCTTCCGTCTCCCGTATTTCCGCTTTCACTTCCGTCTCCGCTTGTATTCTTGGAGTTTCCATTTCCGTCCAATCCCCTGATGTCGGAAGCGATACTGTCAGCCAATTCATTCAGGACCGATGCGGCATTCCCCCCACCGAGTCCTGTCAAAGCTGAAGCCTTATCTGATTCACTGCTGTTTGGCGAATTGAGAATATCGACCAGCTTCTTTGTCTCTGCGTTGATATCTGTCTGTTTTGCCTCCATCTGCGCCGTCAGACGCTTTTCTTCCGTCAGATCATTCCGATCCAGCGCATCCTGACGTGCTTTCTCCAGCTCTTCCTTTTCGCTTTGCAGCCTGCCAAGCGTCGAGCTGTCCGCATCATTCTGAACCACAGCAGCCAGCTCCTTTCGCAGCCATGCACGATATTCCTCTACTGTCTCAAGCTGATAGGACTTCGCCTCATCCGATGGCACTGTTGCCTTAATCCCCGGTACCGCATCCAAAAGCTGCAACAGATAGCTCTCCGTAGCGGTACTCGTCATACGTTTGAATTGTTCCTCAAGCATCGCCTGATATTCCAATCTTGCCGCATTCGTCGCCGTCTTCTGATCTGTCAGGTACTTTGCCTTCACTGCCTGTGCCGCCCCCTCGGAGACAGCCTGTCTGTAATCACTTCCTGCTCCCTCTGAAAGCTTTGCCATATACGCCTTATACGCTTCACCGACAAGTTCGGATTGTAGCAGATTCAGCTCACTTTCCAGATCTGCCACATTACCATTTAGAATATTGTCCAGATCTACAAGCTTTTCCGTTGCGATATCACAGCCGATATTGTTGTAAGCCATGCCACAATTCTCAAGCTCTTTACTGTACTGATACCGCATTTTACTCGCTGTTGTCGTCCCCTCTTCGAGGAGCTTTGCCGAATACTCTGCGATACCATCCTCCACATTCTTTTTGGCATCTCCAATCGCAGCTACAACATCGGAATTCACAATCAAATCGGTGGAGCTGGAGGACTCTGATTCTGAATCTGAGTCTGAGTTCTTTTCTTCCTGCGCCTTTTTCTGCTCCTCACTCAGCTCCTGATTGCTCGCCTTACTAAGCAGTGTATCCAATGCCTCCGACAGAAGTGTCAGCGAATCCACTCTTCGCTGTGCATCAGTCTGCTCAATGACCGTATCGACTGCGCTTACCCAAGTCGCAGGCATTTTCCGCGCAATCACACTTCCCTTATATGTCTCCAGACCATTGATTGCTACATCCTGCATGTTGCCGGAGCTGGAAATATTGGTAGCAAAAAAATCCGTGATCATCGTCATGTATTCCTTATCCGAATCCGAAGGATCCTTAATCCCCTGAAGAATCTGATACTGCACTTTGATTGGCTCCAGTTCCTCCATCACACGCAGATCATAAGGATCTTCGATATTATAGGCAGACACTGTATTGCCGGTTCTCAGATCGGTCGTCACACCCTGCGAGTTTGTCAAATGCGTGAAATCCAATGCTTCGATCACACTTTTACTGACAGGTGTACCTGAGCTTGTGATATCTGCGATTGAAGATGCCGAAGTAATCTCGAACCACTTGCCATCTGCAAGTTCAGATTTATAATAGATTTTACTTTGATTAAACTCATTTGCCGATCCCTGTGCAAGCTCATACAGCTTGTCCGTCATACCGTTAATGTGAATCAGGTGAGATCCAATGACAAGTGTTGAATTTTCGATGCTGCTGTCAGACACATGGACGGAACGTGTTCCACTGTCTTTTGAACTTTCCAGTGCTGCTATGACATCCGTTCTGTTTGCTGCAATTCCCCCGATCATCGCCACGCACACAAGCGTTGCAATGACTTTTGCTGCCTTTTTTCTTTTCAAGGCATCTCCCCCCTTTCTCACTTTAGTTTATGGATCGTCTTGTCTGAGGTCCTGAACTCTGCCTCATACAACAATTTTTCATCTTCCCCGTAGAAGCAGATCGTCAGTGAATCCAGACTGCTCTCTGCCATCGCCAGATACTTAAAGCTGTCCGTCACCTTGATCTTCGCATCACTGATCAGATATTCGCCGTTGCTGTCCTTGATATTAAAGAATACGGACTGTTCCTCCGGCTCCGGTTCGACATTGAGAATGAACATACCCATGCTGTCCGTCTCTGTTGTGTATGTGGCCACCTGCGTCTTTTCGACAGTCTCTACCTTGTATCCCTTTATGATATCGAGTTTTCCCGAATAAACACTCGGATCGATGTCACAGTCATCGATAAAGTTCTCGGAATCAAACAGTCTCACATACACCCGCTCAAACGACTGGATATCCAGTGCAAGATGCTTAATCTGCTTGTCCACTGCTGTCCGGTCACCGACACGCACACCGTCCACCCACAGCTCATAGCTCTCAATCTCAATGTCAAAGTCCTCCTTCACCGAAATGCCGAACTCAAACATGTTATTTGATACAAGTGAACGGATATAATAGTACACGCCCTCACCTTCATCAGCCACCACATAGCTTTCACCGCCCTCTGCGGATGCCAGAAGTGCTGATGTACCATTTAAGTAAGAACTGATCGCACCGCAGGTCAGTCTGTCAAATGTGTATAAGGTCTCACTGTATGCTGCCTCGGCATCAAGCAGATCCATCTGAAGGTCCTCATATTCCTCCTGAACGGCTGTATATTCCTCATAGGTCATCATCCCTGCCGTATTTTTGGCTGCCGCCTTCTGTAATTCTTCCTTTTTCGATGCCACATCTTTTTTGAGGGATTCTGCAGCATTTCTTGTCGATATATAATTTTCAAAATTATCCTTTACATTCTGAGTAAGTTCCTTTTTGAGAGACTCCTCATCCTTACAGGCATTCTGATATTCCAATGCCGATTCATAAAGTGCATATGGTTCATCTTCAACATACCGCACACCATCGATAGAGCCCTTGAACCATTCCTTTGGTATCTTGATAAATAAGATACGGATGCTTCCCTGCCAGGGCTTATCCACCTTCTCAAGCAGTTCATCGTACCTGCTTTTAAAGGCTGCCGAATCCAGCTTTCCACCCTTTTTTGCCGTATTGATGAAAGAATCGATCATGTCCATATCAGAGCCGTACTGCTGCTTCATCAGACGATAATTCGTTTCAAGTGCCAACAGCGCATTTGCCGTTGTTGTCTGCGCCTGATAGTAGGAGTCATCATAGTTCAGCGTATTTTCAATCAGTTTGTCGACCATATTTCTGTCGAGCTGCGCATCCACGAACGGACTCATAAATTCATAAGACGTTGACACGTCAATGCCAATCATATCGGAGAGCTTCTGTTTCTCGGCCTCAAAATTTCGTTTATCTGAAGCAAGTGTGCTTTTCAGCTTGTCCAGCTTCTTCTCGATTGCATCGATATCTGACTGGTTCGCCTGACCGATAATCAGACGAGCCTTGTTCTTGTCAAGTGTGGCCTGATAGCTCTCGATGCGGTCTTCATTGAAGCCGATCTTCTCCTGAAGCACATACACCTTGATGAACTCAAGCTCCACATTCTTATAGATTTCATAGACATAATCACTGATCTGGTGCTTGAGATTGTCAATCTGGGACTGTAATTCAAGCGGCTTGTATGCATACTCGAACTCGTCGGCAAGACTGGGGCTTTCCGGAAACTTAAAGGATAATAGCGGCGACCAGCGAAACGTTTTCTGGTTCTTCTCCTTAAGCTTTAACTTTTTCACAGACTGGACATATTTGACTTTCGTCAGAGCAAGCTTGTTTTGGAGCTGTTGATATTTACTGTCCATAGACAGTGCTGCCGCTTTTGCTGTTTCCAGCTTCAGCTTTTTGTTCGCAGCCTGCACTGTGGAAGCAGGAAAACTGCTAAAGAGTACAAAAATAACCAGTAATATTGAAAGAACTCTTTTTTTCAATTTGTACTCTCCCCTTTCCTACTCGATTTCATACAGGAAAAATCCACTGTTTTTGTCCTTTGCCACAAACGTATATGTCAAATCATCCACTTGAAACACATACAGATAAACCATCACATCCTGTGCATATCCGGTCACTGTCACCAGCTCATCATAATCCTGCTGAAGCTCCATGGATGCTCCCACGTTCAAAGCTTCTCCGTATTTCTGAAGCCACACTGCAGCCACCGTCTCCGGAAATGTAATATAACTGTTTCCCTCAAACACCGGCTGGCCAAGTTTCTCCCTGAGCGTGTCAATGTCCATGATGCTGTCTGCACCATATGTAAAGGAATCCTTGCACACGTAAATTCTGTCTGTCTTTACCGTATCAGAAAGACTATCCTCCTGCGATGATGCCAGATATAATGCATCAATGTCTTCCATCAGAACTGCCTGTTGCTCTTCATTGATGTAGATCACACTTTTCCCCGTATAAATTTCTGACAGTTCTTCTGCGTTCTTATTGAGCAGTAACGAATACACGATATCATCCCTGTGAAACGTTCCGGCAAAAACTGCCTTATCTGCGCTGTCATAAAGGGTACCCTCACCTTCTCGAAAGCCTTCTGAAAAATTACCCTGATACAGCCTTGCACCATTCTCCCTGTACGAAATACCTTCTCCCTCATACAGATTGTCCTGAAACATTCCGCTATACTTCACCTGTCCAATGGGATAGTAAAGCGAACCTTCTCCATTGTACTTATTTTTTACAAATTCCCCATCATACACCACACTCTGATTCTCGTCATACAAGGTTCCTTTGCCGTTGACATAGCCGTTGCTTACCTCTCCTTCATATGCGATATATCCTGACTTTGCCTTAATTTTCACTTTGCCATCTGTAAACCGCAGTGGTAACGATGCATAAGAGTACGTGCCTGTACCACCAAATAATTTTTCAAAATCACAAATCGGATTGATAAAGACAACATATACAAGACTGATGACTCCGATTGTGACCACGACCGCATGTACCAGTCGTCTGCTGACAAGCCATCCAAATATGGTATAATAATCATTTTTATCGTGTGGCCTGATGTCAAAGATTCCTGTCAGCCACAGCCTTACCCTTGCTAAGAACCGGTTCTTGATATTGCTCCAGCTCAGCCAAAATCTGATTTTTGTCAAAATTGGCAGGAGCTTTGCTACAATGACATTTTTTAATACTGTTAATAGACTAAACATAGCCAACCCCTTTTAAATCAAAAGCCTATGAAAACAGAGAAAAAATCTGTCTGTCCGTATTTTCCCCATTCAGACATTTCTCGCAGAGAAAGATGTACCATTTTGACACCTCGTCAGTGGGGCAATCCTTTAATACCTCTGAAAATGTATTGCGTGCCAGATAGAAATCTCCCTCATAGAACAAGCTCATTGCTTTTTGGAATTTTGGCGCCAGCTCAATGCGGCTGAGGCGTTCTTTCGCCGGATATGCATCAAGCACCTCATAAATTTTAAAGTTGTAGTTTCCATCCTCTATAAAGCCAATATATCTGACAGCTGCTTCATTGCTGATCACTTCATACACATAATCCGTTACAGCCATGCGTATTCCCATAGAACGAAGCCCATCCACGTACTGCTCAAGAATTTTCATTTCCTTCGAATGGATATATGAAAACGTCTGCTCCTCATCTCCTGCCACCCCATACACAAAGGATGCTCTGTGAAGCAGGACAAAGGTCTTGCTGATCTGTTGTCGGATGTCTTCTCTCATTACCAGCTCGATTCCAAAGTGAAGCGCTTTCTTTGTCTCCTCTTTGAACATCAGCTTCAGAATACTCAAGTCACTATTTCCCGAAATTATGATTCCTTCATATTCCTTGCGCACTTCGCCAAGCAGGGAATAGTTCCGGTTCATGCACTTAAGATATTCCTGTTCTGCAATTTTTTCGCTGATAGAAAACGATACAAACGCAAGCGTTCCTTCAATCGACACTCTGTCTGAGGGTTCTACGTCGAGAATCGACTGCTTGTTCAATATCTTCTCGATTTCCTTTGGTGCGAACCTGTAATATGCCTGCAAAATCTTGTATTTCATATAATTTATGCGCTTTACATCTGACACGATTTGTCGCAGGCTGTTGTAAAGCGAACGCATTTCATTGCTCTCCACACCAAATCCCCTGCGTTCGATCTGCAGGGATTCCCAGTCATCCTTTCCCTCAGCCACACGCGATATCATGCGAATGATTCGTCGCATCTCTCTTCCCTGCAAAAAAATAATTCCTGCCACAAGCACCGTTCCCACTATCAGAATCAAAAAACCATACACAAAATACCTGTGTCTGAGACTCTGCAGTTTTACCTCCAGAGGTGCCAGAGATATTTCTGTCACAATTGCATACTTTGGCGCAATCATCGAGTTGTCCGTCAGTGCCAGGATGCCTCTGCTGTTTGTCAATTTGTCATACGCAACTGCCTTATCCCGTATTGACTGATTGATCAATTCCATTGCCTGTTCGGACACATCCTGCCAGAACATCGTATTTTCTCCTGAGAACCAGCACTGACGGTAATTGTCCGTCTCATCTCTTTCAAGTACAACTGCATTGACATAGCGATAGCTTTCGTCCTCGGTATAAGTGACTGGTAGAATATCATTTAACAGCTTTTCAAGCTCACCTAACTTCTGCTTCTTTGCAGAATCATCATACTCGTCACACTGTTCCAGCTCATTGATATATGCATAGGCACCACCAAAGTGTACCGAAAACAACTGAAAATACTGGTCTGTTGTAAGCTGCTGCGCCTGCATATATCCAAACAGAGCACTTCCTCCTACAGCAAGTACCAGTGAAAACTCTATGACTCCAAAACGCTGCAGCGACTGCGAGCGGCTAAAGGTCATTGCCAGCATTATGATGATT
>JAFOYD010000047.1 GCA_017391545.1 Lachnospiraceae bacterium | reverse complement strand
TTGCAGCAAGGTGCTCGATCGTATGCATCTCTGCTGTGTTCATGACCGGCTCCTCGTTGGGCGAAGTCATTCGCAGATCAAATGTGGTGATCGTATTTTCTCCCACTTTGTCCTTCCTTGAGACATATACACCCGGCTGTAATTTGATGTGGTCAATTGTAAAGCTTGCTATTTTTTCCATTTTTGCACCAACCTTTCTTTTTTTATCATCATAACACAAAAGCCATACAAGGGCAAACTGCCCTGTATGACTTTTGATTCACTCCTGGATTTTTTTATGTGTCAGCAAAATCCCGCTCATCAGCGCCGTAAAAGGTGCCACTGCGACAAGTCCAAAGCTCCCCACGATCGTATGCAGGATTTCCGAGGACACATATTTGTAGTTCAAAATATTATAGATGGGTGTTCCCTGCGCCATGAACACCATCAACAGTGCCATGAAACCGCCTGAATATGCCAGAAGCAGTGTCGTTGTCATGGTTCCCATTGCGGCGCGCCCCACGTGGATACCGGACATGATTGCCTCCTTCACACCAATATCCGGCTTTTTCTCCACGACCTCATTGACTGCGGATGTGATATCCACAGCAATATCCATGATGGCGCCGCTTGCACCGATAAAGATGCTCGCCATGAAGATCTGTGTCAGATTCAGGTGTTCAAATCCCGCATATAAAAGACTCTCCGAATACGCCATCACCGCGCCATGTATTTTGAAGGCATTCGTAAATATGATGCCCAGAATGTACGTTGTCAGCACACCAAGCAGAACACCTGCCGTGGCTGCCAGGAAACGCCTGTCATAACCATAGACAAGCGAGATGATGACACAGGTCAGCACTGTCACTACCCCAAGTCCGACCAGGATTGGATTTGCTCCGTTCAGGCAAAGCGGTACAAGTATCTTCCATATGCCGAGAACGGATATCGCAAAGGAAAGGAGGCTGCGCAAACCGATGCCTCTCGCAAAGATGACAAGCACGACTGAGAATACTGCCATTAAGATCAGTTCCTTGTCGAGACGGTAATGGTCAATCATATTGACTGACAGGATTTCATCCCCCTGATAGCTGATGACTACCTGCGCCACATCACCCACTGCATAGATTTTGTCACTCTCCAATGAACCACTAAGCAAGTTGTATGCTTCTGTCTCCTGACCTTTAAAGCGCCCGCCCAAAAGCTTCACGATACAGGTCTGCTCTCCCGACCGGATCAGTCCGCTGTCAATCACTGTAGACTCGTCTGTTTCCAACACCTCAGCCTTGCATCTGTCCGTTCCCTGATAAATGACAGCGTCCTCATAGCCGGTAGGGATGGCTATGAGGACGCATAACAGGATTGTACATATCAGGAATGGAAGATGAGGCACTATATATTTCTGATAAAACTGTCTCATCCTACCCTCCACTTACTATTTTACTCTTGTAAGCGCTGCAAGCTTATCAAAAATATCTGTATTGTCATAGTAGCCTTCGAATAAAGCTGAGCCGTTTCCTACTGCGAATACCGGTACAGGAAGACCTGTATGTGAATAAGAGGTAAATGCAATACCGGACTTATTGTTCAAAATATGTGTAATGGTCACTGTCAATGGCTCATAGGTTCCGTATAATACATATTCCTCCTGTGACATCTTGTCCTGTGAGGATGTGCCAACCTTTAAGGTTCTCTGGTAAGCTGTCTTTAACCTGTTCAGTTCATAGTCTGTCAAAACAAGCTTCGGATCTGCTGCTGATGCTGCGTCGCTTGCTGTCACAAGACCAAAGTTGTTTTTAATGTCGACAAGTACTTGTGAGAATGGCGTATTGCTCTTCTTATAATTTGCCACATAATCGGAATCGAACTTTGCATAGGAAATCTTCTGATTTTCCATGTTCTTTAAATAGGTATCATAGTTCGTACCGGCAAAACCGATTGTCATGCCACCTGTCTCATGGTCACCTGTTACCAGGATCAGTGTCTCTGAAGGATGCTTTTCATAGAACTTATATGCTGTCTGAACGGCCTTGTCAAGTGCAATTGTATCACCGATGGAAGCGCCTGCATCGTTTGCATGGCATGCCCAGTCGACCTTGCCGCCCTCGATCATCATGAAGAAACCGTTGTCATTATCAAGAACCTCAATGCCCTTCTGTACATAGTCAGCAAGCTGAAACTGTCCGTCCTTGCGGTCCAGATCGTAGGCCATTGCATCACCGTCGGCAAGGTTTTCATCAATTGCGATTATTTTTCCTGTCGACTTGTTTACTGCTGCGATCTCACTCTGTGTCGTTGCCACGGTATATCCCTGCTGTTTTGCCACATCATAAAGGCTCGGAAGATCCTTATTATTTCCTGTTGGGCTTAAGAACCCGCCGCCTGCGAAATAGTCAAAGTTGCTTGCAATCAGCTCCTGACCGATTTCATAATAGTTCTTTCTGGATGCCTGATGTGCATAGAATGCTGCCGGTGTTGCATGGTTCAGATTCACTGTTGAAAGAACGCCGATCTTATAACCGTACTGTTTCTTCAACTTCTCTGTAATTGTCTCAAAAGCAACCGTCTTGGTTGTGTCCATGTTGATGACGCCACTGTATGTCTTGTGTCCTGTTGAGATTGAAGTCGCTGTAGAAGCGGAATCCGGGCAGAAGGATGTGCTGTCAAAAGTCTGTGCAGAACCTGCTACCGGGAAATTCATAAATGACAATTCGCTGGTCTCAACTCCGCCATTGCTTGCCTTTGCGCCTAAATAATATGCTGTCGACTGCACCTGCGGATAGCTCATTCCATCACCGATGAACAGGAAAATGTACTTTGGTGCCTTCTTGCTGACAGTATTCACATCAATCTTGCTGTCTGCTGCGACCTGTCCACTGACTGCCTCGTTTGTCTGGGCATTTACCTTGCTTACTGCTGTCTGTCCAAAGCCTGCAATGGTAGAAGCCATCAGAACTGCTGCCATAATACCTGCAGTTACTTTTTTGCTAAACTTTCTCATAATCTGTCTCCTTTTATTTGTATACTCTTTATTACGTCTCATAGTCTACAGATTTTATGTAAAGACAGATATCACGATCTTGTATATTTTAGGTAAAATTTTTGTAAGATTAGGTTGCAATTCTTTTTATATACAGCTCATAATATTTCATTAATCTTAATGCCTGTCTCTTTCTGAACTGATTTACCGCGTTCACATGATTCTCAATCTCAAATGCAACCTCAAGGTCGTCTCCGAAATCCCCTTCGTCTTTTTCCCCGATTCCACGCGGTACGATTTCCTCACAGACAAGGTCGCACAAGTCTGCGTCATAGAGCTCCATCAGGGCAAACATCGTATCTGCTTGCGGGTAGTTTGTGCCATTCTCATACTTATAGATTGCCTGAACGGACCCCAGCTGAAGATACTTGCGCACTTCATCAACGGAAAGGTTTTTGCCTTCCCGCAATCGTTTTAAGTTTCTACCAATGATCTTCATATCATATTCCGGTCTGTGCATGAAAGTTCCCTCCTTTGTAATCAACGTGCCTGATGCGTTTGGGCAAGCTCCTTGCCATACGCATAAAGCTCATCATTCAATGCCACCGCTGTGACCATAAATCTATGATCCTCGCTTTTGATATCAGCCCGCATCATCGGATAATATCTGGCATATGCCTCCTCACGCTCCTCAATATCCGTAAATATACGCTCCCAGTCCTTGTCCCTGAACAGGAAGTGCTCATTTTGTTCAGCCAGCCATTCCCATCTTACCTTTACGGAACACGACATCAGTTTCCGGTAAGCATCTTCCTGAAGCATACTGCCAAAAAACACGAACATACTACACAACGAGTCCATGATATCAGGGTGCATGGTATCTCCCTTTTTATAATAAATCAAATCTTCATACGCATCAATAACATACTTCTGTCGCTCATCGTCAAGCTCCTGTCTCTTGAGCTCCATAATCTGCGAAAATACATCCGCGGCATCCTGACTGTACGCATCCTTTATTTCTTCTTCGGACATGCCCTTTTTAGGAATCCTGATTGGCGGCTTTTCTGTCTCCGCAGCAAGGTATTCATCAATCACAGTGTCTGTATCACACTGCCCCGCAAGTCCCTTGCGAAGCGACTTTCTGATTTCTTCGATCGGAATGTATCTGTCCACCTTACGGTTTTTGGCTCCTGCAAATGCAAGCTGCGCAAATAACGTTACGACACTATAGGGACGCGATTCCTCCCGATCGATCTGCAAAACATCACTGCAGTCCTTATCTTTTATATGCAGCTTTGCATCCATCACACGATTTACAAATTCCGCACCTTTTTCATTCACAAACTGACAGAGTTTTTCCAAATCAAATCCCCAAAGCAGGTAGTTGCTGAGACTGTCCTCAAAGCCCATTGTACCAAATGAAAATTCCTGAAACACTTTTTGCCAATACGCATCACATACTTCCTCCGAATATGCCCTTCGCAGAAATGTACCAAACTCCGCATCCTGTGTTCCAAGGTACAATTTCACAAACACGGTCAATTGCTGCTTTCTGTTCAATGGCAGATCTGACACTCTCCTAAAAAAGCGCTCCATGTCACATTGATCCGGTAGGTCGATTGGCGTGGAGAGATGTTCATTTGCCATCTCAACAGCCTTCCTGCACTGCCCTCTGGTGATACTGCCATACACAAATGCCTTTTTGCCAAGGCGCGCCTGAATCAGGCAGGCAATTGCCAGCAGATACAGATGATAAGTTTTACCCTGTGTCTTGTTTCTCCATAATGCATAAAATTTTTGGTAGGGGGAATCGTCCCAGTCCTCATCCATGTCATCGCAAATGATTCCTAAAAGTGCATCCTTCCCGTCAGGCGCAGCTTTCCGGTCATTCACAAGATTTCTTGGCAAATAATAATCCTCAGCTGTCATCATAGTCTCATAATCGCCCACTGCCGACCAGCCCGCGTCAATTTTGCCATGATTCCATCTGCCAATTTCCTTCTGCTCTCTTGTCGGCACCAGGCAGCGCACGGGAATCCCTTTGATGAGTACCCTTTTTAAGTCCGCAAACGGAAATGCCTGTACAAGCTGTAGTGTCTCCTCATAGACCGTTTCCCACTCCTGTTGTGTCACTGAATCCGATATGGAAAGATGTATCTCAATACCCATTGTTACCTACCTCCGATTGTCTTTTACTATATTGTAGAATATCTCTGATCGGATGTCATGTAACGGATAGTTCAATTTCCGAATCAGCTGCACACGCAAAAAGTGCATGAAACAGCCTTGTCCCATGCACTCTGATTTCTGTTCCATTATTCGTGAATTTCAAGCGGAAGTCCGTCCGGATCAAAGAAGAATGTCATCTTTTTACCGGTAAACGTATCCACGCGCACTGGCTCTGTCTCAATGCCAAGCCGATTCAGCGCCTGCACGGTATCCTCTACGGACTCCACACGGAAGGCAAGATGGCGGAGTCCGTATGCTTCCGGGCTAAGGCGCTTTGGATGATCCTTCATGATAAAAAGCTCAATCTCACAATCTGCAAGCTGAAGGTCAATTTTGTAATCCTCACGCTCGGCCCTGTAATTTTCACGGATGACGTCAAATCCCAGCAAATCCACATAAAAATGCTTTGATTTCTCATAGTCGCTTCCAATAATCGCAACATGATGTATCTGTTTCAAATTCATATCAATCTCTCCTTGCAGCTTAAGCTATTTCACCATGCTTTTCGTAATTCGTCACTTTTGTCACCTTATTTGCATCATCCACAAAAAGCACTGTCGGTCTTAATCCCTTTGCCTCCTCGGGTGTCACCTGTGTATATGCCATAAGGATGATCTTGTCACCGGTCTGCACCATACGTGCTGCTGCGTGATACTTTGTTTTGTTTTCTGCTGAAATGGTTCTGGTACGGTTTCCCATATCGCGAAACATTTTTTCAATACATGAGAGATACTTCTCATCACCCTCAATTGTAAACAGTGTCTTTGAAAGCTCTTTCCATGAGTTTTCCTTACTGCTCACCGCCATCCGGCTCCGATAAAACCAATTTTAATACCATCAAACAGTATCAAACGCCTCCTTTCGGAAGCGGCCGCGATTGTCTGTTGTGTGTCATATCACAGTCGGTGCAACCGATCTGTGTATGCGTCAAAGCAATCCTCAAAAGTCTGATTTCTTTTCCTAATATGTTCCGGTATCATTTCCGCATGTGCAGAATATCATCCGTCCGTTAGTACTATAACATTTATTTTCCAAAAAGTACACAAATGCTAAAAAAATAATGTGTATAACTTTTGTAACTTTTTTCTTGCAATTGTCATACAATTATGATATATTATAAAAACACTCTTTGCACTGCAATCATTTACAGTACAAACTGAGCAGGCCGGGGCAGACGCCTATGGAGCCGGGTCGCAGACGCGACAGTGGATATCGTACATCCGCGGGACAGTAGTTGCTAACATTACTGAATACGTGGGTGTTTTCTTTTTGGAAAATCTTCCGATTTATTCCCTCACTCAAATCAGTAATAAAAATTCAAAACGCATGTGCCATAGAGCTACCGCATTCATTTTTTATTTTAGGAGGTAACGAATATGGAAAACAACTTTGAAAAGGTAGCAATGAAGGTATCGTTCGTGAGCATTGTCACCAATGTGATTTTATCTGTGTTCAAGCTATTTGCAGGTATTTTTGCACATTCCGGTGCGATGGTCAGTGATGCAATTCACTCGGCATCCGACGTTTTCAGCACCTTTGTTGTCATCATCGGCATCAAAATCTCAAGCAAGGAATCCGACAAGGAACATCCTTACGGCCATGAGCGAATGGAATGTGTCGCAGCGATCGTCCTTGCCACGATTCTCGGCATCACAGGACTTGGCATTGGTTCTTCTGCCGCAGAAAAGCTCATTGCCGGACACTATGAGACACTTGTAGTACCAGGCACGCTGGCGCTCATTGCCGCAATCTTATCGATTGTCGTCAAAGAGGCAATGTTCTGGTATACGAGAATCCACGCCAAACGCATTGACTCCGGTGCATTGATGGCAGACGCATGGCATCACCGATCTGATGCACTTTCTTCTGTCGGTGCTTTGATCGGTATCGGTGGTGCACAGTTTGGATTTCCTGTAATGGATGCCATCGCAAGCCTTGTCATCTGCATTTTTATCCTGAAAGCTGCCTACGATATCTTCAAGGACGCCATCAGCAAAATGGTCGATCGGGCATGTGACGAAGAAACCGAAGAACAGCTAAAGAACTGCGCACTTGCACAGGACGGTGTGCTTGGAATCGATCTGCTTCACACGCGCACCTTCGGGAACAAGATTTATGTCGATATTGAAATCTCAGCAGACGGAAGTATGTCTCTGTTCGAAGCCCACAATATCGCAGAGCAGGTGCACGACTCCATTGAACAGAGTTTTCCCAAAGTCAAACATATCATGGTACATGTCAACCCGTCAGAACACAAATAAAACGAAAAGGACCGGAATCGGTCCTTTTCGTTTTATTTGCTATATTCCTTAACCAACGGTTCAATCTGTGACAGCATGTTATCCATATCTTCAAACATGGAGCTTTTGGTGGTACCCAGATCATTTGCCCTTTCGATGTGCCCCAGCACATTCTGATACTGATTCGTCGTATCGCTGATTGTCCTGTTTACTCCGTCAAGCTCTGCATGGGTCATATCAATTGCCTCCGCAATGTGATCCTGCACCTTGCTCGCGCTATCTGCCGCCAAAGTGATCTTATCAAACACCTGATAAGTAGACTCCACCTTTTCAATACTCTCATTCATAGCCTCTTTGGACTCCGTGATACTGTTGTTGAGTTTATCCGTTCCCTGTTCCACATCATCAATGCTGACATCGACTGTACTCACAAGCTCTTTAATCTCATTTGCAAGGTTTTTGACCTGATTTGCAACCACCGCAAATCCTTTGCCCTGCTCACCTGCCCTTGCCGCCTCAATCGAAGCATTCAGTGCAAGCATGTTCGTCTGATTTGCAATTGATACAATCTTTTTCATGCATTCCTTAATCTGTTGTACGGAAGTCTGAAGATCGACAAAGGTATCCTGAATTTCCTCGAAATGCTCTGCGACACTCAACGAACTTTGTTTTAACCCTGTCACCTGTTGCTGTGCCTCTCCTACGGAATCTGCAATCTCCATCTTGACTTCATCAAACTGTCCTGCAATCTGCCCGACTGTCTGAAAACGGTTGCGAAAATCCTCTAATTTCTCCTGAAGCACAGCGCTGTCTTCCATGACCTCGTTAAAGGCCAGCTGCATTTCGCGCAGCTCCTCAAGGGAACTGACTTCTTTCTGCACAAGTTTCTTCTGATAATCCTGAAGACTGGCTGCAATATGTGAGATCGGATACAAATCCGGCTTTTCTACAATCTGTACTTTCTCCGGTACTTCCACATCTTTTTTCTTAAACAAAGACATCTCTTTCCCCCCTATTCAAATACAAC
>JAFOYD010000046.1 GCA_017391545.1 Lachnospiraceae bacterium | reverse complement strand
TTGTTGGGATTGAAGGGAATCAGATTGAAATTACGATCTAGGTGTTTGGGAATGTAGCTACAAGGCTTGAAAAGTGCATTGTATTTTGATAAGGAATCCGTTATACTTAAGTGGCAGACGCTTGGTATGGCGGATTCATTTTTGTAGGAGGGTGAGGAACATGAAATTAGTTGTTTTGGAGAAGGAAAGTCTTGGAACAGATTTGGATATTACATATTTTAATGAATTTGGTGAGGTAGACTATTACGACCGAACTGTGTATGACGAGATTGCAGACAGAATCGCGGACGCAGATATTGTGATTGCAAATAAGGTGCCGCTGAATGAGAGCACGTTAAGCGGTGCGAAAAATCTGAAGATTATCTGTGAGACAGCCACAGGCTACAACAATGTGGATCTGGATTACTGTAAGGCGCGTGGGATTCGTGTGACGAATGTGGTAGGGTATTCGACTCCGATCGTGGCACAGCATACCTTTGCGATGGCGCTGTATTTGTTGGAAAAGCTTCCTGTTTATGACACGTATGTCAAAAATGGTGACTATGCGAAGAGCCCGATATTTACCTGTTTTGAGCCGTTTTTTACGGAGCTTGAGGGCAAGACCTGGGGCATTATCGGACTTGGAAATATCGGCAGAAAGGTGGCTGAGATTGCGAAAGTGTTTGGATGCCGCGTGATTTTTTATTCGGCATCAGGAAACAATACGACATCAGATTATGAGCGGGTTGACTTTGATACCCTGCTTGCGGAATCAGATATTTTATCATTACATTGTCCATTGACGGACAGAACGCAGAACATCATTAATGCAGAGGCGCTTGCAAAGATGAAAAAGACGGCAATTCTGATCAATGTGGCGCGCGGGCCGGTCGTAGACGAGCAGGCGCTTTATGATGCGCTGATGTCAGGACAGATTGCGGCAGCAGGTCTTGATGTACTCGTAAAAGAACCGATTGCAGCAGATAATCCGCTGGCAAAGATCCAGGACAGCACGAAGCTTCTCATCACGCCGCACATGGCATGGGGCAGTCACGAGGCAAGAGAACGCTGCGCAAGAGAGGTGTACAAAAATATTCAGAGCTTCCTGGCGGGGGAAGAGAGAAATGTTCTCGTATAATTGACATTAAAAAAGAGGGATATTCCAGTTTATGATGCTGGAATATCCCTTGACTGTTTTGGGCTATTCTTCAGTATCAGCAGAATCATCTTGTGTAACCGTTTCTTCGGTTGAATCAAGGTCATCTGCATCTAAATCCATTCTGAAAAATATCGTATTTTCTGTCGCGGCTTCTGCGATATTGTTTCCATTTTCGTTATAAGAATCACGGCATTTTCCATCTGCCAGAACGATTACGGTGCCATCATATCCAATTGGAGCTCTTGAATAAAAACGGGAGATTTCTGTGTACACTCCGGAATTATCCCACTCGTCACACAGAACATCTTTGTCAACATAAGTCTCTGCAAATTCCTGTCCGTTATAATTTACAGAAGATCGGGTAAATATATCATAATAATCAAGCATTGTATCCCCGGAAGCAAAGCCATAATCCCATGCATTCTTATCATCAAATGTCATTTTGCATGTAACAGCACGCCATTCATATCCATCTACCGCTTCGTGTGTTTCATCTGATTCAAAGATTTCATAATCATAGAAGACCACTTCTCCTGTTGTAGTGCATTCTTTATTTGAATAACATTCTGTAACAAATGCGCGTGGTACATTCAATTCTGCATTGCAGACAAGTCCATATTTGTCGAAATCAGCCTGCAAAGGTTCTCCTTCCGTGGCACCGCATACACTGCAGGTCGCAGGTTGCTGATAATTGGCTTCTGATAATTGATGCCCCAGAGGTTCACCTTCTGTTGCGCTACATCTGCTGCAGGTCTTTGGAGCAGTGCAAGTAGCGTCAACCCACGAATGCCCGAGAGGTTCACCTTCTGTTTCCTCGCATTCCGAACAAGTTTTGGGAGTGGTACATGTGGTTTCTGTCCATGTGTGTTCATGCTTTCCGCAGCCTGCTAACATTGTACAGAGTGTTAGCACCCCTATGTTGCATAACCATTTTCTTGTGAATGTTTTCATAATTAACTTCCTTACCTTTCTCTTTTTTGTAAATCTTTTGCTGAGAAATCGTTTTTATTCTCATACAGTCAATAAAATATCATATTAAATCTAATATTTCAAGACAAATATGTGAATATAAATAATAATTTAACTGTACATATTAGATACAATATAATACGAGGTGTGTGCTAATTATGTATGAAAAGGATTTTTCTGACCGTTTAATTCAATTGAGACTAAAAAAAGGAGTATCTGCTCGTGATATGAGTTTATCGATAGGGCAGAATCCGGGATATATCAATAACATTGAAACAGGAAAATCACTTCCATCAATGACGGGTTTCTTTTATATTTGTGAGTATTTGGAAATTACGCCGATGCAATTTTTTAATTTTGATTCTGCTGAACCGAAGGAGTTGGATTTATTGTATGATGACTTGAGCAAACTGTCAGAGTCACAATTTAGAAATATCAGAGAAATTGTCAGTGAATTGGTGAAATGTAATAAATAGGACGATTGGTATAAAGAAATTGAGATTTTATTAGAGCAATAAAAAAATCTATGTTTTTACACACTGTATCGTAAAAACATAGATTTTTTGTGTTAAGCACATTTACTTACTCAATCAAATCAGCAATTTCAGAGAAGTCGATATACAAGTTTTCGTATATATTTACTTTGATGACAGAATTAAATGTATATGGCACGTTTAAGATATCTTTTTCAAAGTAATTGACGGTCACGCTCTTTCGTTGTGGATCGACGATCCAATATTCGCGCACGCCGTAATTTTTGTAATAATAAAGCTTGCGGATATAGTCATCTGCCGGGTTTGATGGTGATACGATTTCAATGATAAAATCCGGGGAACCATTACAGCGTTTGGTGTCCAGTTTATCCTTATCACAGATAACCATCAGGTCAGGCTGAACAATTGTGAGTGGATCATCGGATAATTTCACATCAAACGGGGCGGGAAATACGGAGCAGTTGCCACCCTTTTTTCGGATATAGTTGCGCAATGAGACAAGCAGTTCGGTAAGGATTGTCTGATGAATTTGTGAAGGGCTTGCCATGTCATAGATAATACCATCAAAAACCTCAATTCTGCTATCTTCAGGAAGTGCTTCGTATTGTGTTAACGTGATGCTTTCCGGCTGCGGTTGCATTGCGGGCATAAGGACACCTTCTTTCTCAATAATTTATTGGTTGTTGCATAAATTTATTATACACTATCAGGATTGGGATGTTAAGCTAAAATGAGAGATTCGGTTTGACGAAAGAGCGGACAATCGTTATACTGATAGTATTGACATATTACTGTTCAGACAGGACTTAGCATTTACTGCTAAGTCCGTGAGAAAACGTAGTGCAGTCAGGTAAAAATCCATCACCAAAGGTGAGTTTTGCAAATCGAATTAAAATTCGATTGGATTTTTACTCGTTACTGGAACTGAGTGAACAGTAACATCGAAACAGGAAAGGAAAATAAAGAAATGAATAAGATTGGTATTATCGGAGCGATGGAGCTTGAGGTTGCAGAGCTGAAGTCAAAGATGGATGTAAAGAAGGTTGTTGAGAAGGCTGGCATGAAGTTCCATGAGGGCATTTTGAATGGAAAAGATGTTGTCATCGTGCAGTGCGGCATCGGCAAGGTAAATGCAGGAATCTGTGTACAGATCTTGGCAGATGTGTTTGACGTGGATGCGGTGATTAATACGGGGGTGGCAGGTTCACTTCGCGCAGAAATCAACATTGGTGACATTGTGGTTTCTACGGACGCATGTGAGCATGATATGGATGTCAGCCCGCTTGGCTATGAGCCGGGCATTATTCCACAGATGGAGACTTCTTTCTTTAAGGCTGACAGAAAGCTTGTGGAAGAGGCGATTGCAGTCTGCAGGGAGGTTAATCCAGAGATTGGTGTATACGAGGGACGCGTGGTCAGTGGTGACCAGTTCATATCAGACAGCGCTGTAAAGGACAGATTAATTTCGCTGTTTGATGGTTCCTGCGCGGAGATGGAAGGCGCAGCGATTGCACATGCGGCATTTTTAAACAAGGTTCCTTATGTGGTTGTTCGCGCGATTTCAGATAAAGCTGACGGCAGTGCGCATATGGACTATCCTGAATTTGAGCGTGCGGCAGCAGCACATTGCGCGAAGCTTGTAGAAAATTTAGTGGTGAGATTATAATCGGACATTAAAGAAGATAGGAAAGTGCAAGTTTGTATTAAAAGGAGAAATACGTATGGGAATTCATTTTGGTGTTGATTATTATCCGGAGCATTGGCCAAGAGAGCGCTGGGAGACGGATGCGAAGCTGATGCAGGAGATGGGTGTACAGGTCGTAAGAATGGCAGAGTTTTCGTGGTTCAAGATGGAGCCGTCTGAAGGCGAGTTTCATTTTGAATGGCTTGAGGAGGCGGTGGCGCTTTTGGACAGGTATGGTATTAAGACGGTACTTGGCACACCGACCGCAGCACCACCTGCGTGGATCATCGAAAAAAATCCTGAAATCCAGCCGATCGACAGACAGGGGCGTCGCAGGCATTTTGGTGGCAGGCATCATGACTGTCAGTCAAATGAAGTATATCGTGCGCACATTAAGCGATTTGTGACAGCAATGTCACAAAAATTTGCAGATAATCCGGGTGTGATCGGATGGCAGATTGATAACGAGCTTGGAAATTCGCACGGTGATCTGTGTATGTGTGATTCCTGCAAAGCGAAATTTCAGAAATGGCTTGAACAAAAATACGGAACTATTGAGACATTGAACGATGCGTGGGGCACGGCATTTTGGAGTCAGGGGTATAACAGTTTTGCCCAGATTGGTACACCACTGATTACGGCAGTGGGCGAAAATCCTTCGGCGATGCTTGATTGGAAGTGTTTCTGTTCGGATTTGGTTGTAGATTTTGCAAAGTGGCAGGCGGACATTATCAGAGAGAACTGTCCGAATCATTTTATCACGCACAATTATATGTGTTTTGACAATAAGGTCGATTACTATGATCTTGGTGAGCTTCTTGATTTTGTGTCAAATGACATTTATCCGGCAGGTCACTGGCAGAAGCAGCCGCATCAACCCGAAAGCGAGCTTGCGGCATCGCATGATGTGATACGCGGATATAAGAAAAAGCCGTTCTGGATGATGGAGCAGCAGTCTGGTATGGCGGGCTGGGAAATCATGGGAAGGGCGCTGGAGCCGGGACAGATGGCATCATGGGCGATGCAGTCTGTGGCGCATGGCGCAGACGCAGTGGTATTTTTCCGTTGGAGAACATGTGCGATGGGTACAGAGCAGTACTGGCATGGTATCCTGGGACACAGCGGAAATCCTGGCAGAACATATCGTGAGGCGAAACAGCTTGTGCATACGTTTGCAAAGCATATGGATGCGTTTGAGGGAACGATGCCAAATCCAGAGGTTGCGATTGTGCACAGCTTCCGGCAGAATTATGCATTGGATATTCAGCCTAACCATCCGGAACTGTCCTATGTGGGACAGCTTCAGAAATATTATAAGGCGCTTTATGAGAAGAAAATTCCGGTTGATTTTGTACAGGGGATGGATGATCTGTCAAAATACAAGCTGGTCATTGCGCCGCTTCAATATCTGATGACGCCTCAGCTTGAGCAGCACTATATTGATTATGTGGCAAACGGAGGCCATCTGGTGCTTACGATGCGTACCGGCGTAAAGGATGCGACGAATCTGTGCATGACGGACCGGGAGCTTCCCGGAAGGCTTGGTGACATCTGCGGTATCGAGGTGCCGGAGTACGACTGTCTGTTGGAAACACTAGGCGGTGTGCTTTATGGTAAGAAAGAGTACGAGATTGAGAAATGGTGTGACATTATTGAGCTGAAAGGCGCAAGACAGATTGCCGAGTATTCGACGGGCTTTTATAAGCAGTCACCTGCGATTACGGAAAATGCGTATGGAAATGGTATCACCTGGTATGTCGGAACGGAGCCGGGCGAGGATCTGATGGAAGATCTGATGGCATATATGATTCGGTCAAGTGATGTAGAAACACTCGGTGCGGCAGCAGATGGCGTGGAGATGATGACGCGCGAAAGTGATGATCAGATCTGGCTGTTCGTGATTAACCACACAAGCGATGAGCAGGTTTACCATCTGCACGACAGATACACACTTTTAGAGGGTGAAAAAGAGGAATTTTTGAGACCTTATGAGGTGCAGCTATTCGTGAAAAATAAGGGTAAGAAAGCGTAGTTATCTGGTAAAAGCAAAGGGCATTGTATTTTGATGTACAGTGCCCTTTATTCGTGTGAAATGGTTAAAAGATTGCGTTTTCAACAAGCCATTTTGCCACACCGTCGTTCTCGTTGCTGTCGATCACGGCGGTAGCGATTTGTTTTAAGTCATCAATCGCATTTGCCATCGCATAGCATTCATCGGCAATCTTGAACATGGGAATGTCGTTGATGCCATCGCCAAAGACCACAACTTTGTCACAGTGTAAAAGTTCCTTTAATTGCAGGATTGCATGGGACTTGGAGGCAGTGTGTGGCATGATTTCAAGCCATGGTTCGTTGGAGTAGATGTCATACTGGAAGATGCTGTTGTAGGTTCCCTTTAGTTCTTCATAGGCGGCTTTGAGCTTTTCTTCTTCGCCGATGCAGGTAAAGTAAAATACATCTCCTTCTAATATGACACT
>JAFOYD010000045.1 GCA_017391545.1 Lachnospiraceae bacterium | reverse complement strand
TGGCGAGACATTCTGCAAGTACATGGTCGAGGACGACTATGAGGACGAATATTCGCACAATGAGATTGACGAATACATGGGAAAATTCGAGGAGAAAGCAAGGGAATACCTGCATGAGCATATTCCGAGGAAATACATCGTTTCAGGCGGATGGTGCGTATTCGTGATGACCGAGGAAGAGGCGAAGAAAAGGAACATCCATATGTACGAGGAATGGATTGTTAGGTAGGATTTAATCGAAAAATAGCCGAAAACACAAGGAGGTGGGGCTATGAGAATGCAAAAGAAATCATTTGAGCATGATTTTTACTGTACCAGATGTGCCAACAAAGGAATACCCGTGAGAAGAGAGCCGGGAAAATGCAAGGAAGCAGGGCATCTCAAGAAACTGTATTGTCTGTACTGCAAGGAAGAAACGAACCATGCAGAATGCGTTGAGTATTCTAAGTATGATCACAGGATGTTTCTGTTGGAATACAGGACGGGAAACTTCGATACGGAAGGGAACAGGGTGCTTCCTTTTTCGAGATGGAAGGAAAAGTATTTCTCAGGAGGCGGATGGAGAATAGAGGATGGCATGGAAGAAATTTATGATGTGTTTGAGACAAGAACAGGGACGTATGGACACTGATTCACTTTCGTCTCAGTGTCCATACGTTCCGATTCCTGTAAAAATACAGATCCACTTCTTCCATTACATCGTCCACGATTACCTCGCATCTGAACCGGCTCCCCCATTCTTTCCCCGCCTCTTTCCATTGCACTTTCTCTACCTTGATGCGAAAGCCTTCCGTGGAAAAATACAATGGAACAACATCCCCATTTGAATTAAAAGAAGCGATGACAGGAACCGGGATCTGGGAAGAATTGCCCATGAAGTTCTCTTCCTGCGCTTTTTCTCCGCCTGTTTCACTCTCTGCCAAAGCATCCTCATAACCTTTCAAGGCAGCAAAGGGAGCGAACTGCTTTGCCCTGTTCTGCCTATCCATCTTAATATTCACATCCACTTCTGTGTCCTCCTATCTGCATATTCCGCTCAATGGCAGTAGCGCCCTTGAGAAAATTCATCCCCTTCAAAATTGCATTGTTCCCAAATCTGTCACGTATGTCAATGACTGCTTCCTGCACTTTTCTTTCCTTTTCCAACATGGCCGTATCTGAGAAGAGATCAATCTGACTGAAGGAATTCTCAAATACCCTGTCAAAATTTATGTTGATCCGTCTGATCGGGACATTCCGTTTTGTCGTCTGGCAGAAAAGATCATGGATCGCAGGACGGATGGTCATTGCGGAGCTGGTCGCTGTCGGGAGTGTACAGTATCCTCCGGTATGTGGCTGCTCATAGATATGGGAATAGCCCACGCTGATGGAAATCCTGTCCGTATACAGTCCCTTTCTGACGAGCTCAAGACACAGCTGTTCTGCCATCTCCTTTGCGACCACTCCGGCTTCCTCAAACTCATAATCCCGGAGCAGCACCTGTCCTGACGAAAGCGAATTTGTTTTCGATCTGTAATTCTTGATATCTTCCATTGTCGTTGATTCCCGTCCCCATGCATGGTCGATCAGAAGCTCTGCATCAACACCAAAGATGCGGTAGAGCAGGTCAGTATCCGCCGTTGCAATACCTTTCATAGTGGTGATGCCGTATTTCCTCAATCTGTTCACTGTCCCCTGTCCGATGCGCCAAAAATCGGTGAGAGGCTGGTGGTTCCAGAGCAGACGGCGGTAACTTTCCTCATCAAGCATGCCGATGTGATCATCATTGTGCTTTGCGATGATGTCCATGGCGACTTTTGCAAGATACAGGTTCGTACCGATCCCGCAGGTCGCAGTGATTCCCGTCTGCCTGAATACATCTTCCCTTATCATCATTCCCAGTTCATTGACAGTCTTCCCATACATCTTCAGGTAATCGGTCACATCCATGAAACATTCATAAAAAACTTTTTCGGTCGAAACCACGCCCCTTTACGGGGCGGTTTTACTTTTTACCCCTGTGATGCGATATACTTTTCGATAGTTGTTTGCGAAATCTGACCGATGGAAGCGGCAAAATATCCGTCTGACCACAAAGTTTTCTCTTTCCAATATTCAGAACGTAACAACGACTCATGATTTTTCCATGCGTGATATGTGCTATGCTGTTTTAATGCAGATACAATTCTGGTGATACTGTCAGTTGGATTATATTGTAGTAGGATATGTATGTGATCTTTATCTGTTTCCATACGCTTGATGTACCACCCATATTTTTTGCAGGTATCAAAAATATATTGTTTAATGTCATTACGAAAATTGCCGACAAACAATATCTTTCTATATTTTGTAACAAATATTAAATGTACCATGAGCAGATTTTTATTATGTTTCCTGTGCTGATATGAGTCTTTTGACATATTTCCTCCTATATTGTTGACTTTCAATAGGGCATATGATATAATTATTGTATTGAAACTATTGTATCACATTTAAGAGGTTCTGTATATGGGTGAAATTACTAAAACGATGAAACTGCATATCTATCCGGATGAAAATGCTATCAGAGAATTCATGTCAATGACTGAGATTTACAGACAGGCATGCAATTATATCTCTGATTATATTTTTAATAATGGATTTGTACTGAATTCTGTATCGTTGAGTAGTTCCCTTTATCATGAGTTACGTGACAGATTTGGGTTAAAATCACAGCTGGCGCAGTCTGCCATCAGGACAGCAACGGCACGTTAT
>JAFOYD010000044.1 GCA_017391545.1 Lachnospiraceae bacterium | reverse complement strand
TGACTGCCATGGGACCCTGGTCCATATATCCCGGGACTGTCTGCTGCAGTTCTGCCGACATGATCACATCTTCCAGTGGCTGCGTCACGCCCAGTGCATGCATCGCATTGTATGCAGACACGCATCCCGCACCGCATAATGCCACGCTGGAACCGCCCATACGGAATCCGCTGAGCTCGCTCATGTCAGCGATGTATCCTTCTCCGTTCAGGGCAGACACCGGGATCTCCTGGCATCTGTTGTTGGCATAATTGGAGATCATCATCGGGCCCGTGACCCTGTAGCTCTGGTCGAAGTCATCTGCCTGAGCGTACCAGTCCTGCATCTGTGATACCATTTCCTGTGTGCAGTATGAGCCGGGAGCACCACCGTCTGATATCATTCCCGACGATGTGCCGCCTCCTGATGATGCACTGCCTCCCGATGATCCACTGCCTGCCGAGGATGCGCCTTCTCCTGCCCCGGAATCACTACTTTCTGCAGACTCGCCGGTTTCCTGTCCGCTTTCATTCAGACTGTTTATGGATTCTGCCACGGATTGTGGCATCCTCTCCATGGCGGTCTTTTTGGTCGGTCCATCTTCATCTCCTGAATCATCACTGTCATCTCCCGCTTTCATCTCCTGGATCGTAATGATCCCGCCATAGCAGCATGCCAGTTTGCTCGTGTTCAGGATCCCGTCTGCCCCGTCCATACAGTTCCCTTCATTGGTCTCCTCCCACACTTTCACCGTCTTGGGGACACATTTGCAGTTTCCTCCGCCCAGCTTGTCCCTTAATGCCATGACTCCGTCAACGATATTTGCCATGGGGCAAACCATCTTCACGAGCGGGTTGGACACAATGTCATCGATCGCCTTTGATGCCATATTTTTGGGGTTCAGTTCTGATGTACATCTGCCGAACTGCAGGATATGGTCATTGCTCACATGGTCATTGGCATTCATGAGCGGCTGCTCGGTATCCTGGAAATAGACGCCATGGTCTTTTGGCAGGTTCAGGTACTGGCTCTTCAGTGCCTTTTTATCACCCTTGTCACATTCTGCCATCATCAGTCTTCTGACAAACTCTATCGGTTTCTCGTTAGGCATTGCTTTTCCTAACATTTCTCCTAAAAGCATTGCTTTCTGAACAAATGTTTCCATCTCTTTCATCATCCTTCCTATCTTACTTCGACTCTTTCAAACATTACCCCGTAGGCCTTCCGTCTGCTGATGCTCTCTGCCATGCGCAGTGATACCAGCACCCTGTTGTGCACTGCATTTTTGATCTGGAAGATATCGATGTTCGGTATCTTTTTGTGGTCGATCACCAGCTTTTTGATCGTCCCGTCCGGGAGGACGACAGCGTCCTCATGAAGACAGTCATACCTTCTCAGATACGGTATGGCGTACGTCATGGAAGCCTCATTCACCTTGTCGAAATCATTTGGCAGTATTGTCAGTGCCTTGAACTGTACTGTCTCATCGTACATCCCGATCACTTTTTTGATGTCCTGGCTGACCATGAAGGTCGGATGTATCAGGATCGCCGGCAGCTCTGTATCCAGACTGTACTGATAGTATCCGATGGAGCAGTCAGGCAGACTGTCAAATTCCTCCCTGGACAGCCTGTATTGATATGGCCCGGGTTCTACCAGTAATGGGCTGACAGGATTGACTGCATATTGTTTCATAAGATAGTATTCCATCATTGCTCTGTCTCCTCCTGTGTATCGATCCCTATTGAGTCTGCATAGATATCATATTCTTCATCCGTCCCCTGAAAGGGTTCCCACTTTGTCTGCATTCCCGAAAAGTCCGACTGGACTCTGATACATTTCTTCATGACGGCTCCGTACATGGTACCTGACTTCATGACGACATCCTTGAACTGGCAGTTCTCGAACAGTGCATCGTTCAGGTTCACATTTTCAAATGTGCATCTATAAAACTTACAGTCCGTAAATTTCGTACTTTCCAGATCTGCTCCCCTGATGTGCAGGTCTCTGTATATTTTATTTTTAAAGCGTGCATACATGGCCGGTGACGACTCATCGACATCTGCAAGGTCTATGGGTGGCACTTCCGCATACAGGACCTTCTGCCAGTCCATGTATTCGCCTATGGTTATCATGAATCCCGGAATGGTGTTCATAAGTCCGTAGTTCTCTATCTCTTCTGCATCGATCAGGATGTATTTATAGATTGCATACAGATACGATGCCATGTCGGTCAGTCTTTCCTCCATGAAAAGCCGGATGACGGGGTCTTTGATGTATCGTCGTACTCCCTTTGCTTCTGCCATGTCAACGATTCTTTTTCTATAGTTCTCCCATTCCGTAAAGATATAGGATACATCTGTCTGGGTTTCATACAGGAGCCTGCCAACAATTTCATCGTTGTCATAGACCTCGATTTTGGCACGCTGTCTCTCTTCCCATGCTGAAATACGAATCAGGGAGATCGTTATCCTGCCGACAGGATTCTCTCCCTGTATCCCTGCTATGGCAGAAAAGAGTTCTGAAAATACTCTTTTCGTCTGTTCATAGATTGCAGGCATATTCTCCATCGTGCTTTTGTCTGTCGCCTTCCGGAATTCATCCGTGGCCTGCTTTAATTCGTTCTCTCTAAATTCCGTAATATATGTGCTTTTGATCACGTTTTCCTGACCTTGCCTTTCTAGTTGATAAGGATCTGCTGTGCTCCCATCTGGATCAGCTCAGCAGTGATGTCGATATAGGATTCACCTGTACTTACCAGTATCTTGTTCTCAGACTGTATCTTTATACCCTGCTGTGCATACAGTGTCATGTTGGACATGGAATTGACATTGATGTCCTTGTCCGAATAGATGGTGATACCGTTCTCATCCTCCAGATTGATGAAGATCTTCCCTTCTTTACAGGTGATGAACATTCCTTCTTCCGTCATAAGGATCTCTTTTCCTGCCGGTGAGCGCCATTTTTTATGTTTTGGGTTGTCCAGTGGAGACACATTGACCGAGCTTGCTGCAAAAGCATCCTTTTCGTTATCGGAAGGGAAGAATACACGTACGGTATCTCCCTGTGCGGGCATACAGTAAAAACCGCTTCCATCGCTTGATGAGTATGCTGTCGAATATGGGAACCAGAAGTCACCGCCTGCATCGAACGAACTGTCAATGTCTGTCAGATGTACTTTTACTTTATCAAGCTTTACTTCCTGTACGATGCCGGAGAACATTTTTCCTGCAGCCTGCGTGTTTGTAATCTGTTTCTTTGGATCTGCTTTTCCTGAATTCATGCCTGCAGCTTCCGCCTTGGGAATCACGTAAACTGTTGTCTTTAATACGCCGCCCTGCATTTTTGAACGGTATCTTTTCACGACATCTGTACTTCCACCATAGGAGACATTATCTCCTACCTGTACCGCCTGCGTACCAGTGATCATCGTATTCAGCTGTTCCCCATCGGATTCATATCCGTATTCAACATCGCTGAGCTGGTAGGTCTTGCCTGCTTTGGGCATCCCGATCGTCACGACCGGGACCTCTGTATCGGTGTTCGCACAGATCGGCGCTCCTAGCGCTGATGCCATTCTCTGTGCAAACTTCCATGGAGTCTCGTTATATTGCATGACAAGGCTTCCGGTCGCATGGTCTGCTGCCTGCATGTCTATAACGCACTTCCCATTTACGGATTGGTTTATCAGTTCTTCATACATGCTTCCGGTCTTCTGGTAGCTTGCATTCTGCTTTTCCTTATCCAATATTGCAGCCGTGGCATCCAGTGTGAGCTGGAGTACTGCATATTCACTTTCTTTTCTGATATTGGCACTGCTGACCACGCCCACAAATAATTTCTGCGGCTGTCCGGACGCCGTGGTGCTTATCGTGACCTGTGTCTGTGCATGCACGCGCTGTATATAATGATTTCCTTCTTCATAATCTGTTTCGCCCTCGATATATGCCTTACCATACATGTCGAGTCCATTTTCTATATTCAGTTCCAATACCCTCGTAATGGGCGTTCCTTCAACTTTAAGATTCAGATATGTGATCGTTTCCATCTGACTGTTCCTCCAAAAATTCTATACTATCAATCATCTGTTTTGATATTGGTATCATTCTATCAGCATATTTTGTGGCGAAATGTATATTTCCCAGCCGTATCTGATTATCGATGCTGATGTAGAACATCACATTATGCACATTGCCGTCCAGTGCTCTTGTGACCGCTTCTATGATACCGATGTTGTGGTCATGAAGCCTGATGACACCTTTCCCCAGTATTTTGGACTTTGGTCCATAGTAATCCATGACCTTGGCTGCCATTTCCATCAGTTTGGGAATGCCATCATCAGGTACGATATGCTGCGTCTTTGTCAGTGTAAACTGGAACGGTAAGCCAAACTCTGCAAAAGCATACTGGGGCGCATTTCCGAATGGATACAGTGTTGCCTTCATTTCCTCATCCAGTGGTTCAAAAATATCGGGCATATAAATGGAAATGCCGATATCCCCGATGTCCCTGCGCGAAAAGGTCACTTCCTTTCCTTCCATATGCACAAACTCGTCGTAAATGGATTCTTTTTTCTCTTCTTCCTTCTTCTGCTCAAGAGCCTCATCGACAGCTGCCTTTGCTGCTGCCTTCTTTTTCATCATGATTTCTTCGTCCTTATACTGCATGTTATTTCTCCTTTTCATACCGCGCGTAAAGCACTGATTCTGTTGCATAAATAAAGGGAAATGACAAAATCTATGAACAAATCAAATCTTCTGCCATTCCCCTTTATAAAATCCATGTGTGCCATCCACAATTTAACATAATCTTTTAAAATGATAAATACCGCTATAATTCCTTTTATGGCGCTATCGGTAATGCCGGGTCGCAATTTTTCCTTTATTTATGCGCTTTCCAACATGTGCAAATTTAAATCATCTTTTATTGTTTTCTCCACTCCTCGTCCAATACACGTGTAGCATTCACATCTTCTGTCATAATATCCAATACCTTTGTTTTCTCCCCTGTGTCCTCATCCAACACCATTGTTTTATTACAGGTACTGTTTAGACCTATTTCCCATGATAATCCTTTCCCTGTCTCAAAAAGCTTTTTTTGTAAATGGTGTGTTGCTGCCTCATTGCTCTTCTCAATTTTCCTGATTGCTTTTCTGGCGGATACGCCTGTCAGTTCGCCTACTACATTTGGAATATCAAACACCATAAAAAGTATAAGGGATATTCCTCCACATATAACTGCAAGTATGCAGCAATAATAAAATATTTTGTGATAATGTATTATCATTTCCTGTACATATGTTAATTCTGTCAATATGACACATCCTTTCCATCTTTATACTAATCAGCGTATGGCACTGTATTATCCAATACCCTTTGTGCCTGCTCAAGATTTTCTTTCAGTTCATTCATGAGGGAACGCACTCTGTCCGTATCTGCTGATGCATCCCTGGGGATATCTGTTTCTAAATGTCGCCTCACATGATCAAGCTGGGATTCCAGCTCCTGTCTGGATACACCCGCCTTTTGAAATTTCATGGCATTTACATAGATCTGATATACCATTTCCCTGTATACCATCAAAGCGGTCGTGGCATTGTCAAGTTCTGTGATATTTCCCTCTGTGACCTGGCACAAATCCTGCCAATAATCCGCATAACTTATACTGTCATCACCTGATTTGTTTTCAACGCCAAGTTTTGCATAGTACTCTGCGATTTTACCGAGCTTGGCTGCCCGTTGAACCTGACTTTCCTCAAGCGTGGAAGCATTTGCCGCAATGGTCAGCCATTTTGTTGACATCGCTTTATTTCCCTGATCTTCATAAGAATAAAAATACGCCATACCAAGTTTGTAAGCCAGTTCCTCATATCCTTGTGTGTTTTCCCGCAATTCTTCCTCGTATGATCTGCCTGAACCTGCCTTTCGTATGAATAGTGCCCTTAACTGCTGATCTTCCTCGGCGGTCAGAATGTCGTCGTCCAGATACAGCCTGTCCACCAGGTCCAGATAGGCCTGCTGTTCGTCTGGCATTAACTGTATTGCCATTTCATAATAACGAAATTTCTCATCCGTGGTAGCCCCACTCTTGGCACTTTCGATGTACCCGCTATAATTTTGCGTCAGTATAGATGTTTCTAAATGAAATGACCTGACCGCACTCACAGAAAACAAAATGGTAAGTGAAACCATGATCAAAAAAGATACAAGCCTGACTTTTTGTTTTCGCAAATGTTTATTATCCAATTCATCGAAGTGTTCCAATGCATAAAATATTTCCGCACAAGACTGATACCGGTCCTGTGGATTTCTCTGTATACATTTCCATATAATCTGCTCCAAGCCTTGAGAAAGAGCAGGGTTCCAATGTCTGATGGGATATATTTCATATGGCGGTTCTGATGGATTATGCCCCGTTACCAGATGATACAGTGTCGTTCCGAGCCCATAGATATCTGTCCTTGCGTCGGTCTGCCCATGGCCTCCGAACTGTTCCGGTGCAGCATATCCCTGCGTACCCAGAAATTTCGTATCATTTATACCATGCTCCTTATATTCTCTTGCTATGCCAAAGTCAATCAGCGTAATGCTCCCATCCGGTTTGAGCATAATATTTTCAGGTTTTAAGTCCCTGTATATGATAGGGTTTTGCCTGGTGTGCAGGTAGCCTAAAACTTCGCACAGCTGCTTTGCCCATTCTATGACATATTGCTGAGGCAACGCACCATATTCCACTAACACCTTGCTTAGTGGTTTTCCCTCAATATAATCCATGACTATGAGGAAACTATCCTCTGTATCTATAACATCAATGATTGTAGGCAGATACGGATGCCTTAATTTCTTTAGCATCTCCATCTCAACGATCAACCCCTGCCTGACGACTTCGTAATCCTGAACGCCATCCTTTCTGACTTCTTTTACCGCCCACTGCTTATTCGCACGCTCGTTCATTGCCAGATATACGACGCTCATTCCACCTTTGCCAATCCCTCAACGACGATGTGGAAGCTCTCGATGCCGCACTCGATGAATACAACCAACGTACCGGACACGACATTCCGATTCATGTGGATGCCGCTTCGGGTGGTTTCATCCTCCCGTTCATCCATCCGGAAAAGAAATGGGATTTCCGCTTGAAGTGGGTGCTTTCTATC